>JAJDDS010000100.1 GCA_029260195.1 Phycisphaerae bacterium | reverse complement strand
GAACTCGTTGGCGTGGGACATCGCTCGCCGCAAGGCCTCGTACTGCTCCTCCTCCGACGGCTTCGGAAGGTGACGCGCCACCAGATCCATGGCGGAGTCCTTCAGGATGCCCGTCGGCTCGCGCGTGTCCGGATCACGCTCGATCACCCCACCGGGCGGATCCTCCGGCTCGTCGCGTTTGATTCCAGCCAGCCTCAGCGAGACGGAGTTGGCCAATCCCTGGTGACCGTCCATGCGGGACAAGAAAATGGGTGTCTCGGGCGAGACGAGATCGATCCACTCCTTGCGCGGTGTGGTTGGATCGTCCCAGCTCTCAACACTCCATCGCCCGCCGGTGACCCAGCCGCCCTGCGCGCTCGCCTCGGCTCGCTCCCGCGCCTCAGCCACGGCGCGGGCAACCTCGGTGACAAACGCGTCACGGGAGACTATCTCTCGCAGATTCAAACGAGAAAGATGGAATCCCCCGCTGACGATGTGTGCGTGGCTGTCGGTGATCCCGGGAACCACACGGCGTCCGCCGGCGTCGATGATCCGCGTTCGCGCGTCGATCCATGAGCGTGCGGTTTCCTCATGGCCGACGTAGGCGATGTGTTCGCCCACGATCACGACGCTCCGCGCATCCGGTCCCGCGCCGGTCCAAACGCGAGCGTTGATGATGACCACGTCGCCGATCCCGTGATCGCGTCGCGCCTGATTCTCTAAACTCGGTTGCGGCTGGGTACATCCGTCGCACGCCAGAAGCGTCAACAATGCGACAATGGCGCTGATCGCTCTCACCGATAAGTCCTTTACTCTTGGGAACCGGCGGCTGGTCCTATCCGTAACCACGCCGCGTTGCGCCTCGGGCGGACTATAACCCAACGGGCGTACCGGTACGACCCGCCCATCCCGGAAATGTCGTTGGGTGTCGATTCGACGGAGGAACTCGCCGTGGACGGAATCGCGGGCCGGATCAAACACCTCGGAGCGAAGTCGTCGGGAGGCGCCTCAACGACCTGTTGTGTTTTCAGCTCGGCTGCGGCGTGAGGAGTGACGGTGGCGTGAATCGCGCGGCGTTCGTGATGGCGGACCCTGGACTCATTCACCGTCGCCCTCGGCGCCCCGTAGCGAAACGGTCGGAACTCGGTCTGGTTTGATTCCGTTTGTTCCGCAGCCTCACGCGAGGACGGCGGAATTCGCGTTGACGACGAGACCGTCGATAGGATCGACCAGCAGCCCGAGTCGCGGTTTTGTGATTTGTGCGTTTGCGCCAACCGCCTCGCACTTCTTCTCGTTGTCCTGACTGACGAGCGAACTGAAGGTGATCACCGGAACGTCCTTCAATCGCGGATGTTCCTTGATCAGCCGTGTGAGGCGCAGTCCATCGATCTTCGGCATCTCGATGTCGGTGATCACCCGATCGATGGTCAATTCCGAGTTCTCTTCGACATCTCGTTCGAGCGTGTCTATGGCGTCCTGCCCATCGACGCACGAGACGATGTTGGTATACGCAGCGCGCCTGAGGTTGGAGTGGATGACGGTGCGCATGGTGTGAGAGTCCTCGGCGTGGAGGATTCTGCGGGCACCGCGGTCGACGGTGACACCAGCTCCAACCGGACCGATGCCAAACAGATCGACTCCCGCGATGTCGAACATGATCCGTTCGAAGTCCACCATCAGAATCAGGTCGTCTTCGATCTGGATAACGAACGTCACCGGGGCTTCGCGCATCCCTTCGATGTCGGGGGTGGTTTCGACGTCCTTGACATTGGCTCGATGGATGTAGTGTACTTCGTCGACGCGGAGTCCGACGCGCAGATCATTGAACTCCATGACAATGACCTTGCCGTCGCATTCCGCCTTGGCATCCTTGTGTCCGAAGCAGAACGGAAGATCGATCACAGGTATCACGGTGACGGCTGGATGCGACTGGGGAAGGCACGTGCAAGGTACGGGGTCGGTGACCTCGCGCGTTTTGGCGACGTTGACGCCGTCGCGCTGCCCGCGGACGAGGAACACGAGAACTTCGAGTTCGTCGGTCCCCGACTCAAGCAGGATACCGTGCAGCCCTTGCTTAGACACTTACCTCTCGTTCGTCGACGTCGTGAATACCGCGCGGGTCGGACTTTTCGGCTCCACGCACGTATCGGCCCGCCGCACGTGTTACTTTCGACTACGCCAGTATCCCGCCGTCCGGCCGATCCCGAACGTTGATCCGGAATAGGGGAAACCCTGTTCGGATGCGGACGATTTGGGCGAACGATGGATCATCGGTCCGTCCTCATACCCGCATCGCGAAGCACTCGTCCCGAGGCTCGACTCCCGACCCCTTGTCGCCACCACTCCCGGTCTGGTAGCCTGCGGTCATGAGCACACCGGCAGACGTTCCGGGCAGCGGCGACCTCCCGATGGCGGCCGGGGTCACGCCGACTTCCGCGCCGCATCCGCCGTATGACTCCGCCGGCCCGGATGAGAGAATTGCCATCCGCCGCCGAGGGCGATGGCCCGAGTTCCTCGTCCTTCTGCTCGTCCTGTTCTTCGGCACCATTATCCGCATGTGGCTTTTGGTGCTCGGCGATCTCGGCGACTCGTTCGACACCGGGATATTCGCGGCATGGTCTCGCGGGATGGTCGAGCTTGGGCTGGGCGAATTCTTGATTCCCTCGTAAAAACTTCTGGCGTTTTTGGGCTTGCGGTGCGCCGCGTGCGGGTGATTCTGGGTTGACGGAACAAGATCACGCCGGTTTGTCAAGGACGGTTACGCATGTTTCGACGCACGGATTCGCAAGCGAC
>JAJDDS010000099.1 GCA_029260195.1 Phycisphaerae bacterium | reverse complement strand
TCTTCGGCGCCCATCCTGTCGACCAGTTGACTTGAGCACCGCCAGGTAATGAGCGGTGCTCAAGGGCACGGAGGAAAAAATGAACGAAGACCAACGCAAACAGGCGATCGCCAATGCAGCGGCGGCACTCGATCATTTCTTGGATCAGCAGATTGAGGTGGCACGCGAAAAGCAGCATGCGAAAATCGATTCGCATCGGAACGGGCGTACCCCGGGCGATACGGACGAGCGGTCGTAGCGCCGGGCGGGGGGTAGATTACCCCCCGCCTCCCGCCGTGACGGTGTCCTGATACCGGTCTCCAGGTTGCATGTCCGACGAGTTCGCAGTGTCGGGGTCTTGCCCAGGCTAACATCCCCTGGGCGACGAGCCGTCGATTTGATTGCCCTCGTATGCTGCCTCAGTCAACGTTGGTCTTCCTGCTGAACCACGCTCTCAAGACAAGCGCGATGTCCTTCTACCGAGGCCCGGCCGCAGCTAAAACGTGTGGAAACGCTCCAGCGTCCGCCCGTCGTCTAACCCCTGGCTCGTTGCGATCCAGCGCACGATGCAGCCTGTCACCGTGGTCGAAACACGACGATTTCTGTAGCCACGAATGGCAGTGACATGCCACGCTCCATGACAGTTCCGGCTCAAGCGCACCGTGATAGTTCCTTCGCTCGTCATACCGGCAAAAAAGTACATCCGCCCACTGGCTACTTCCTGAACATAGTCGGCGGCACACACTTGCTGTGCTTCGGAATGTAACACGAGTTGATGAGGCGTCCGCAATGCCCGGAGGGTCACGTGTTTAGATCGTAGACGCGGTATTGCTGGTCCATTGGGAAAAGGCATGGCCAATACAGTTTTGCGCCGACGACGCTTCCTCAGGCGCTGATCCATACACTGAAGATCTACAACTGATCCGAGCGGCTCGGGATCTACACGTAGTCTGCCTCCATGGCATGCGATTTCTGTAAGGACGAGAGCCGGACTGAAGTCGAGCGATTCCGTGTGCGCAACGCTGGCGAAAAGACTCGGTCCGATCCATCGCAATACTTCGGGGTGTTCCTTGAGCGCTACAAGAACGTCAAGTAGGTGGCGAACAATGCGAGGAACGTGTCCGAGTGAACGCACGAGTTTGTATTCGGTTGCTGCCACATGCCGCAACGCGAGAAGCCTCTTTCGACTTATCGAAGGTCGATCTGTGATCTTGGAAATGCATTTGGGTGAGACATTGCGGAATCCAAGTAGACCGAGAATATCCCTGTATTTTCTCGTCGGAAGAGTCCGTCGGACTCCCCAGGTCGCCTTGCCTATCCGTGGATCAGCGACAATCGTCGCGAGAGCCGGCGCGTTCAGTAGCAAACGTGCGAAATCGGTGATAGAGGATGCAGCACGAAGAAGGCTAAAGTGAATATCTTCATCGAACGTCTCAATTATCTTGAGAGTGATCAAGTCCACGCCCACCGCGCACAAAAACTCCGTGCACGCAAGGCGCTCCGAACAGAATGGAAAGAGCAACTGACCTTGCACGCTTGGCGTAGCCGCACGAATGATCGATCTCAAGCCCAGCCCAGTTACGGGCTCGACCGGCATCAGTCCATGCCTCCAAGTACGTCGAAATGCCGCGAGCCGCGGAATCGTCCTTATGATAAGCGCATGATCGTCCGCCGCAGCGAGCGTGAGTGTCATTTTCATGCGGTCCCAGCGTACACCGCCGTAGGGCTTCCACATGCACCAGTTGTCGCGCGTTGCCGGCCAGTCTGCTATCTCGTTTTCCCACGCCATGTTCCCGACCGTTCCTGGGTCGCCTCCGCAGTTCCGCCTGCATCACCGAAGTAATCGAAAGCGTGTGCGACCATCGTCGCGGATGCCAATGATGCTGTGACCGCCACGTTCTCAGTCTTAACACCTACTCCTCGGATGTCAGCGGGCAGCCGCGCTTCACGTCGCCGAGCGGGTCCTCCATCGTTCGATCAAACCAATCTCGGCTACGCCGGCCAATTCCAACGTACCGTGGTATACTTCGCTGCGCAGGCGTGTGGTTCCAGCCTCCATTCTTCGTCTACGCCGTATTGGCCAATTTTCGTTCACTGACGTGCCCAACATCGGGGTGGGATTCCCCGATCCGGCACATGCCACCGCCCCCGCAGACCGCTCCATTCTCCTCGCGGAGGTGAGTGTTCGTTCTCCTCGGTCATTGGCGGCGCGCCCGCCGGCGGCGGGCGCGCCTTGTCCACCGAAACCAAAGAAGTGCAATGGCGCCAAGAAACGCCATCAACGGGGCATGCTCGATCCCACGGCACACCATGGAAACTAGAGAACCACAGGTGCACACGATGAGCAACACTCCGCTAAGGATGGACGGGGCATACGCCGCCGCAAATGCGACGGCGAGGCACAGGGCGGTAACAACGATCGCTGCCTGCGCAGTCCCTCTTCGCACATACATTCGAGCAATCAGCACCAGATATACCATTGCCATCACGATCAAGAGAAGAGTTGCCCCGACGGTGCACAACATGACGCGCCGCGTCTCGGTACCAGTTGCAACAAGGGCAATGACAAAAAGTATCAAGTATCCCCATATGGGTGTCGTCTCAGCCTGCATCGAGGCGTCTCCCCAAGGTTCCGACGTACCGGCGCTACAGCAGGTCGAAACGTGTTTGGTGGCCGCCTGTAGAGTCGCCACTGGAACCGTTACCGCCTCGACCCCGACGATGTGTTGCCGGCATCGTGAGGTCAAACCCAGCGCTAGCGCGTGACGACAGCTGGTCAAGCTCCAGCGCCTTGACGAAACTGACTCTGTGTGCGCGCGCGACGTAGTCGACCGCCTT
>JAJDDS010000098.1 GCA_029260195.1 Phycisphaerae bacterium | reverse complement strand
GGCGGCGGCACCCGGGGGGGGGGTCGGGTGATGCGGAGTTTGGTGCGCGCGTCAGGGCGTCTTGTTCGGTGTTTGGCAAGATTCCTCGCTGCGCTCGGTATGACAATCGGCACGTTTTGTTGACGATGGGATGAGCGATTCCAGACGAGCACTGGTTACGGGCGGTAGCAGCGGTATTGGGCGATGTATCGCCGAGACGCTGGCGCGCGACGGTTGCGATGTGGGCATCTTCTACGCGGGTGATCCGGGCGACGCGGGGCCGGTGGTCGAGCGCATTGAGTCGTTTGGTCGGCGGGCGTGGTCGCGGGTCGGCGACGTTCGTGACGTTGGGGACGTGAACGAAGCGGTCGAGGCGTTCGTCGGTGAGATGGGGGGCTTGGATATCCTGGTCAACAATGCGGGGATCTTCCGCGATCAGGTGATCTGGAAGATGACGGACGATGAATGGGGGGATGTGATCGACGTTGATCTGGGGGGCGTGTTCAATTTTTCACGGGCGGCGGTTCCGGCGCTGCGGTCGAATGATTGGGGGGCGATCGTCAACATATCGAGCATCAACGGGATGCGGGGGAAATTCGGGCAGACGAACTACTCGGCGGCGAAGGCGGGGGTCATCGGGCTGACGAAGGCGCTCGCGAAGGAGATGGCGCGATTCAACGTGACGGTGAACGCGGTGGCGCCCGGGATTGTGGAGACGCCGATTCTGGAAGCGATGCCGGCGGAAGCGCGGCAGCGGGCGCTGAGCGAGGTGCTGATGGGTCGGGCGGGGACGGTTGAGGATGTGGCTGAGGCGGTGGCGTTCTTGTGTGGCGATCGGGCGCGGTTCATTACCGGTGAAGTTCTGCGTGTCGACGGCGGGCAGTACATCTAAAGGGTGCGAGCGATGAGCGACTACGAGTTTCTGAATGTGCAAGTGAGCGACGGGATCGGGACGATCACGATGAATCGTCCGCCGTTGAACGTATTGAACAATCCGATGATGGCGGATTTCAACGCGGCGCTGGAGACGGTGCTGTCGGGTGAGTCGTTGGCGGCGGTGGTCATTCGGGCAGAGGGTAAGGCGTTCAGTGCCGGGGTTGATGTTGCGGACCATACGCCTGAGTTGGTCGGGGACATG
Source organism: Phycisphaerae bacterium (assembly GCA_029260195.1). Classification (GTDB taxonomy): domain Bacteria; phylum Planctomycetota; class Phycisphaerae; order UBA1845; family UBA1845; genus OFTM321. The sequence continues at coordinate 1,550 of JAJDDS010000098.1, read as the reverse complement.
ATTCGGTTGTTCCACGGCATATTTCGTAAGCTCGCGGGTACCGATGCGCTGACGATCGCCGCCGTCCAGGGTGCGGCGCTCGGCGGCGGGTGCGAACTGGCGTGTTTCTGCGACATCGTTCTGGCGTCGGATCGTGCGAAGTTCGGTCAGCCGGAGGTTCAGGTGGGTGTGTTTCCTCCGGTGGCTGCGTGTGTTTTACCGCCTCAAATCGGGATCAAGAAGGCTGTGGAACTGACGGTGCTGGGTGCGACGATCAGGGCAGACGAAGCGCAGCGGATTGGTCTGGTGAATGGGGTGTACGCGAGCGACGAGTTTGACGCGTGCGTGGATGCGTACGTGGGCGGGATTCGCAAGCTGTCTCGGCCTGTGGTTCGGATGGCGAAGCGGGCGACCATGATGGTCGCGCGCGAGCAGATTCTGTCGCATTTGGATCGAGCTGAGGCGTTGTACTTGAACGAACTGATGCACCTCGAGGATGCGCACGAAGGGATTACGGCGTTCTTGGAGAAGCGGGCGCCGAGTTGGAAGCACGCGTAAACGCGAAAGGGTGAGGCAAGGATGAAAGCTGCGGTACTTCACGGCGATGGCGTCGGGATCAAGTTTGAGGACATTCCCGTTCCGAAGATTGGGGACGATCAGATACTGGTGAAGGTGGCTGCCTGCGGTGTGTGCCATACGGACCTGCACTACATTGAGCATGGCGTGCCGACGTTCAAGAAGCCGCCGATCGTGTTGGGGCATGAAGCCTCCGGTCTCGTGGAAGAGGCGGGGAGTGCGGTGACGAACGTGAAGAAAGGGGATCGGGTCTTAATCCCGGCTGTGCTTACGTGTGGGAAGTGTTCGTTCTGCCGGATGGGGCGGGAGAACATCTGCAGCCAGATGACCATGCTGGGGAATCACTTTGACGGGGCCTACGCGGAGTACGTGGCTGTCCCAGCCAAGGACGTGCTGACAGTTCCGGAGTCGATTCCGCTGGAGGATGCGTCGATTATCGCGGACGCACTGTCGACGCCGTATCACGCGGTGAAGAATCGCGCGCGGGTGCAGCCCGGGGACACCGTAGTGATTTTCGGGTGCGGCGGGGTTGGAGTGAACGCGGTGCAGTTGGCAACGGCTGCGGGCGGGTACGTGATCGCGGTGGACATCAACGAACGGAAGCTCGAATGGGCGAAGGAGTTCGGGGCGGCTGTGACGATCAATGCTTCGACAGTTGCCCGGGTGAGCAAGGAAGTGAAGAAGCTGACCGGGGGCGGTGCGGACATCGCGATGGAGGTGATCGGGAATCCGAAGACGATCGAAGAGGCGTTTGAAAGTGTGCGCGTGGGGGGGCGGCTTTGCGTGGTGGGGTATACGCATGAAGCCATCAGTATCGTGGCGGGGAAGATCATGTTCAAGGAGCTAGAAGTGGTGGGGTCGCTGGGATGTCGGCCACTGGATTACGCGCCGTTGCTGCGGATGGTCGAGCAGGGGCGGGTTGATTTGCAGAAGTTGATCACGCATCGGTTCAAGTTGGAAGAACTGAACAAGGCGTTTGATGTGATGAAGGAGGG
>JAJDDS010000097.1 GCA_029260195.1 Phycisphaerae bacterium | reverse complement strand
CAAATCGACCTCGCGACGCTGTTCGGTTGCGGGATCAAGGAGCACGATGCGTCCGAGCTTCAGGCCTGGAAGACCGTTCTCGGCGATGCGATGGGCGACACGCCGGCTCTGGCTATCAAGGGTGGGTTGGGTAACAACGGCGCCGGGAGTGGCGCCCTCGATATTTGTGCCACGACACTGGCACTGCATTACAACACGGTGCCGGTCTCGATCAACACGCAGCCTCCTGATCCGGCGGGGGCGCCCGGTTTCGCCCAAGGTAAGCCGTCTGACCGCCGGATCGACACGGCAGTCACCGTTGGATACGCGCTCGGCGGCGGGCAAAACGCAGCCCTGGTGATCCAGAGATTCGTGGAGTAGCACCTTGTCCCAGAGAGTGGTCATCACGGGAATGGGTTGGGTCACGCCGCTTGGCGACGATCTTGAGCGTGTGTGGCGTCGTCTGTTGGACGGTGACAGTGGTGTCGGCACGACGTCGCTGTTCGAAGCGTCGACCTTCCCAACTCACTTCTCCGCCGAGGTGAAGGAATTTGATCTCAGGGACTTTCTTGGTGACGACGCAGCGCGACACAAGACCGCCAGCCGGAACGCCGGATTCGCGCTTGGCGCAGCCCAACGTGCGTGGGAGCAGGCGGGGCTGGCGAACTGGACCTCGCTGATCCCGGCTCGCGTCGGCGTTTACCTTGGCGGTGGGGAGGGTCCGGTCGACTTCGCCAATTTCGCCGAAGCGGCTGTCACGGGCTGGGAGTCGGGCGCGTCCAAGGGTTTGGGTAAGCTCGACGCAGCCGCGTGGGGCGAAGTTGCGATGCGAAAACTGAACCGCGATCTCGAATTCGAGCAGGATCCGAATCTGGCGGCTGGGCACATCGCCGTCCAGTTCAACGCGGCGGGTCCGAACATCAACACACTGACCGCGTGCGCCGCGAGCACGCAAGCGATCGGGGAGGCTTCGCTGATGATTCAGCGCGGCGACTCCGACGTGATGATCACGGGCGGTACGCACAGCATGATCCACCCGCTGGGAGTGACCGGGTTTAACCGGCTCACCGCGCTTTCGACACGCAACGACTCACCGCAAACAGCCTCGCGACCGTTCGATCGAACGCGCGACGGCTTTGTGCTCGGTGAGGGCGCCGGCGTCGTCATTCTCGAAGCGCTCGACCACGCGAAGGCGCGCGGCGCGAAGATCTATGGCGAGATCGTCGGGTATGGTTCGACGGCAGACGCTTTTCGCGTCACCGACATTCACGAAGCGGGTCGCGGCCCGGTTGCAGCCATGGGGATCGCCTTCGAAGCGGCCGGCATGACACCGGCGGACATCGACTACGTGTCGGCTCACGGTACGGGTACGAACGAGAACGATAAGATCGAGACGCTATCGATCCGGACCGTGTTTGGTGATCGCGCCAAGGACGTCGCGATGAGTAGTATCAAGAGCATGGTGGGGCATTTGATCGCAGCCGCCGGCGTGGTTGAGATGATCGCGTGTGTTCTGGCGATCCGCGACGACGTCGTCCCCCCCACGATCAACTACGAGCATCCCGACCCAGCCTGCGACCTGGATTATGTTCCATTGACGGCCCGCAAGATGCCGGTCCGCGCCGCGCTGTCCAACAGCTTCGGATTCGGTGGGCAGAACGACGCGCTCATCGTCACCTCCTACAACGACGACTAGAGCGATTTCAATCAAGATGTAGCGGTTTGTGTTGCTCCTTGACCATGATCGGCTTTGCGTCCGCGCGGACTGAAGTCCGCGGCTCGCTACGAATTACCTGAAACCGCTCTAGACGCGGGCATTTGGTGGACGACGCGTGAACGGCGCGGTTTGTGGTTGACTTGCGTTCCGCGCGGTTCTTGCTTCACAGTTCGTTCTACTACTGGCACATGAAGGTGGGAGCACGCAATCCGCGCTCGTCACCCACAAGGGGTGACGCCGGAACGCGCGGCACCGACGCGGGCTCGGCGTGGGAGTGCGTCCGACGCGTGCGCGGTGGAGTGACCGAGTTGTCGGCGCGGGGCTCGGGTCGTTGCGTCGGTCAGCGGTTGATCGGGTCGACGGCGAAGATCTCGACGCGGCGGTTTTTGGAACGGGTGGTGTCGTTGGCGTTGGGGGCGACGGGGCGGTGCTCGCCGGCGCCGCAGGCGACGAGACGCGCGGGGGAGAGGTTGCGGTCGCGGAGGTGTCGGACAACGGTCAAGGCTCGTTGGGCGCTAAGTTCGTAGTTATCCTTCCAGCCGGATTTGCGAATGGGGGTGTCGTCGGTGTGGCCGAAGACGAAGATGTCCTTGTTGCTGTAGTTGGCTTGGATGGCGTTTGTGATGGCGTCGAGTGCGGCGCGTCCTGCGGGTAGCAGCGCGGCTTTTCCGGGGGCGAAGAGGACGCTTCCCTCGATTGCGATCATGGCGCCGCCGGGGACCGCCTGCCAGCCGTCTGGCGCGACGGGTTCGGGGATTTCATTGAGTTGCGCGGTCAGCTCGTCGACCTGTCCGCTGAATGCGAGGGCACGCTGATCGAGATCGTCTCGTTGGCGCGCGAGTTCCGCCGTCTCGTTCCTGCAGGTGGCCAGCTCGCCGGTGAGGCGCATGTTGGTATCCTCGATGAGCGCGATATGGGCATCCTTCTCTTTGAGTTGGTCGGTGCATCCGCCGAGGGTGAACAATGAGACGCAGATGGCGAGTGCCGCGCGTGTGGTGGTGTTCCGAAACATGACGCTTCCGTCCTTCCTTTCGTGAAACCGGCCCGGCGATAGATCGGCCGGCTTATTCCTGGTTGTCCGATTCGTCGGCGATCGCGTCCTTGATCTTCCGATCGATGCGTTTTTCGGCGGCTGCGATGTCGTCCGCGCGCCGTCGCAATTCGTCCTCAGTGCGTTTCAACTCGGTGGCGCGGTGGACGTCGCGCATATCGCGCCACACTCCGAAAGTGGTGGTGAGCAACCACCATGAAACCATCGCGCCGACGGCGGTACACGTCATAAACCACAGGACGTTGATCGACTCATAGGTCTTGAAGAACCAGACCGTTACCTGGTGGTTGCGGTTCTTGAAGACTACGGCTGCCACGACCAACACCAGCGCGACAAACAGCGTGAGCCTAGCATAGAGTTTGATCCGCTTGATGACAAGATTCATGAGACACCTTGGGAACTTGTGGCTTGTGAAGTTTGAAAGATTAACACGTTGGCGGCGTCGGTCATATTGTTCACAAGTTGGGTGTTCACAAGGTACTTATAGAAGACGGTTGTTGTGAGGAACCCGATCCAAAGCCAGGGTCCGAGCGGAATTGCGTGGGTCTTTTTGAACGGTAGAAGCGCGACCCAAGCGGCGACGGCGAGGAAACAGGTGAGCATGAAGCCGATGAGAACGACCTGCCATCCGAGGACGCAGCCAGCGGCGGCCATCATGTGGATGTCGCCGGTGGCGAACGCTTCCTTGCCGAGCACGAGGTTGGCGAGGATGCGAATGAACCACCCGATGGAGGCGGCGATGACGTAGCCGGAGATGGCTGTGGACATTCCCCAGAGTGGTCGCCAATCACTGCGGAGTGGTTGCCAGTGGACCCACTCGTTGATGACGCTGGCAGTGTCGGGTGTGCGTAGATAGAGCAGCAGTGCCGCCACGCCCGCGATGAGACCGGGTGAGAGTGCGGCGAGTTCGGCGAGCGTCCTCTTGCGCGCGTCGGGTGCTTCGGATTCGATAGCCTCGACGATCTCGGCGTCGGATTCGCGGACGTGGGAGGCTTCGTACAGGATTACGCTGAATAAGAAGGCGAGTACGAGGGTCGTCCGTGCCGCAAAGGGCATGAGGGGGCGGTTCAGTTCATCAGCGCCGACGGTGACCAGCAGGGCGACGAAGAGGACGAGTGGGAGGAGGACGGGTAGCGTGCGCGCATCGCGGGCGCGTCCGATTTCGGGATCGGGCTGCGGTTGGTCCTGGGGATCGAGCGGGTCACGGGCGTCTTGTCGCCGGAGGAGTTGTATGACGATCCAGACGCAAGCGAAGGCGGCGAACGCGGCGGCGGTGGTGACGGCGGTTCCGTCGAAAGGGCGGGTCCACGCGCGGCTGTGGTGGGGCGTCCATATGGTGTGGAGTATGACGCCGCAAATGGCTGCGAAATGTGTGAATCGGATGTCGACCCAGTAGAACTGGAGGTCGATTGCGGACATTGCCAAGAGACTCGTGAACAGAATGATGTGTGCCAGGAAGATCGGCCAGTCCTCGGCCAGTCGCCAGGAAAGATCGGACGCACCGTGGAAGCCGTCGCGGACGTGTGCGATGAAGAACGCGTCAAAGAGGAGAATGACGGTGACGGCGGTCAGGATCTCGACGACAGCGTAGCGTGGGGCGATGGGTTGCCAACAGTTGCGGCAGCGTCCGCGCAAGCGGAGGAAACTGAAGACCGGGATGTTGTCGTACCACGCGATGCGGTTGTGGCAGTTGGGACAGAAGGACCAGACGGGTTTTGAAATGGCCAATCCCAACGGCAGGCGGTAGACGACGACGTTGAGAAAGCTGCCGACGCACAGTCCGACTGCGGTCATGAAGAACAGCCACCAAAGCACTACGAGAATGGTCAAGGGTACGCGACCTCAATCGCCCGTGGGCGTGAGCGGGTCCACAATTTTTTGTCCTACGCGCCGAGCCGTGAGTGTGTTCCGTCGCACCAGGGCTTCTTGCGGCTCTTGAAGCACTGGCAGATCGCTTTCGTGCCGGTTTCGGCGACTTCGACGACGATGGGGGTGACGTCGGTTCCTTCCCGGGAGTGGGCACCGTCGCAGTAGGGGATTTTGGCGGACAGTCCGCACTGACAATAAGCTTTCTTGCCGGGTGTTTCGTCGATCACCAGGGGTCTGTCGCCGGTTTTGATGTCGGCCATGGAAGGTGTCCTTTCTATTCCGGAGTTTGGTGGAAGTGGAGACTGTTGGTACAGATGAATGTAGAATGTCGAATAGGGAATAGCGAATGGCGCGACGTCTGGCGTTCTGAATTCGCTATTCGGCATTCGGGATTCCGTTTCAGATACCTCGGAGGTTTTGGACGAACGCGTCAATGACAAATTCCGGGGTCGAAGCGCCGGCGGTGACTCCGGCGGTGGTTTTTCCGGCGACCATCGCGGGGTCGAAGTCGTCCCATGTTTCGACGTGGTGCGTCTCGGATCCTTCGTCACGGCAGAGGCGTGCGAGTTCGCGGGTGTTGGCGGAGTGGAGTCCGCCGAGTACGAACATGACGTCCACGTCGGCGCAGAGTGAGACGGCTGCTTCCTGGCGTCGGGTGACTTCGAGGCAGAGTGTGTTGACGATCTTGAGTTCTCGGAAGGGGCGTCCGGCGATCTTGCCGATCATCTCCGCGACGTGGCTCGGGGCGTGCGTGGTTTGGGCGACGATGCCGAGGCGTTCGCGATAGGGGATTTTCTCTTCGAGGTCGTCGCCCTTGTCGATGACGAGCACATCAGGGGCGTAGCCGACGACACCGCGGACCTCGGGGTGGTCGGGGTCACCGATCATGATGACCTTGTAGCCCTCTTCGTGGAGTTGTCTGACGACGTTTTGGGCGCGTTTCACGAGGACGCACGTGGCGTCGATGACGTTTAGGTTTCGCTCGTTGGCGCGTCGAAACGTTTCCGGGGATGCACCGTGTGAACGGATGAGCACGGTATCTCCCGCACGGACGGTCTCGATGTCGCCCGACTGATTGAGGCCCTTCCGTTCGAGGCGCTGGACGACTTGCTTATTGTGGATGACCGGTCCGAGCGCGACCAGCCGGTCTGGACCGCTTTCGTCCAGCGACTGCTCGGTCAGTTCGATTGCGTCCTCGACACCGAAACAGAATCCTCGAGTTTCAGCCAGTTTGACCTCCATGGTCGTGGACGTTCCTTTCGTCGGAGCGAATGCCGTATCACAGAATCCCGATGGGTCGGATTATACCCGTACGGTGGCGGGTGGCGAGTGCGTCGGTCATAGAGAGGCCGGCCATTCGAGGATGTCGAGGATCGGCAGTCGGCGCTGATCGGTGAGGTCGACGTGAAGCGGCGTGACGACGACGTAGCCCTCGTGCAGGGCGTGAAGATCGGTCTCGCGGGCGCCGGCGGGATCGGCGAAGTCACCGTGCAGGGCGTATCGGCGGACGTCGCCGGGGAGGTCTCTGCGGTCGTAGCGGTCTTCCATGACCTGGGTGGCCTGCGTGGCGACGCGAACGCCCTTTGGACGTCCCGAGGTGAGGTCGGGGATGTTGATGTTAATCAGGTGGCCGGGCGAGATTCCGTCGGCGAGAAGGACGTCAATGATGCGGTCGGCGATGGCGGCGGCGCGGGCGAAATCGGGCTCCCGTCCCCGTTCGAGTGACACTGCGACGGCGGGGAAGCCCAGCAGCGCGCCTTCGGCGGCGGCTGCGACCGTGCCGGAGTAGAGGACGTTAATACTGACGTTGGCGCCGTCGTTGATGCCGGAGACGACGAGGTCGGGTGTGTCATCGACAAGCTCGCAAGCAGCCAACTTGACGCAATCGGCCGGGCGTCCGGCGACGCGCCAACCGTGGAACTCGTTGTGGACGTGGACGCGGCGGACCTCGATCTCTTGGCCGACGGTGATCGCATGGCCCATGGCGGATTGTACGGAATCGGGGGCGGCGACGGTCACCTTGCCGCGATGGACGAGTGCGCGGTACATGGCAGCCAGACCGGGGGCGAGGATGCCGTCGTCGTTGCTGAGCAGAATGTGCATCGGCTCGGCGCCGTCACGGGCGCCGCTAGAAGCTCGAGAACGTAATCACGCCGGTCACGGTTTCGGCGCTGATTTGCCCGCCGCCGCCGTTGAGCGTGGCGGTCACGTCGTTGAATGCTACCTCAAGATTGGTGACCGTAAAGTCCGCGAGCGAGAAGTTGGTGATTCCCAGCGCAGTGTGCAGCGAAAGACCCGCGGCTGTGTCGGGTGGGACCAGGATGCTGATGACGCCATTGGTGGTTTCGGCTGAGACGTTGAATTCGGAGCCCGGGCGCGCGGTGACATGGATCGAGCCGTTCCTCGTCGTGGCCGTCACGTTTCCGTTGAGGCTGCCGATACTGACCGATCCATTGGTTGTGTCGACCAGGACGTCGCCGTATTGATCTTCGATGGTGACCGAGCCATTGGACACGTTGACGCTGGTCGCGTTGGCGTTGCCGTTGACGACGACCCTGCCGGCGCGGTTGGTGATGTCGAGGGTGATCCCGGCGGGCAGGGTCACCTCGACGTCGGCGACTACGATGGAGAGGGTGTCGTCCGGGATCTGGAACCGAAGGATCACACCGGCGGCATCGTCGTTGAACGCGATTTGCAGATCGTCGAGCGCCTGGGCTGCCGCCGAATCGGTGTCGGCGATGGCGGTCATCGTGCCGGTTGCGACGATTTCGGTTGCGGATTCGTCGATGCGGACGGTGATCGATCCGGATTGCCAGTCAATGGTGAGCGATTCGGCGTCGGCGAAGGGCGTCGAGGTGGTGAAATCCTCCTCGGCGAAGCCGGTGTCGAACGAGATCGAGGCGGTGAAATGGCAACCGAGGGCGAGCGGGATGGCGGCGAGCAAGGTGAGCAATGGGGTCTTCATGGTGGCGGTCTCCACGCTGAAGGTGCGACGCCGGTGAGGGGCTGGTCGCGGATCGCGACGGCCAACAGCCGCTGCCGGTGTGTGTCGACGCCCCATTAGACGCATTGACCAAGAGTCCGCCAAGGTGGAAATCCGCAAGCGGCGCCGGTTTGACGCCGGAACGATTGTGGTACGATCAGGCGCATGGCCAGGGCGTTAACACGGGAGCAGGTGCGGACGGTGGATCGCATCGCGATCGAGAAGTACGGGATCAGCGGATTAGTGCTGATGGAGAACGCCGGGCGAAGCGCGGCGGCGATCATGCGGGACTACTGGCGCAGCCGGCCGCCCGAAAGCGTGGTCATTTTCTGCGGGATGGGCAACAACGGGGGTGATGGGTTCGTCATCGCTCGGCATCTGGTCAACGGGGGGACGGATGTTCAGATCGGACTCGCGGGGGATGCGGATCGCCTGACGCCGGACTCGGAGGCGAACCACCGAATATGCCTGGCGATGGGGATTCCGATCGATCCTGCGGACGATGTTGCGATCGGGGACGGCGACTGGGTGGTCGACGCGCTTTTGGGGACGGGCTTCAGCGGTGACGTGCGAACGCCGATGGCGCGGGTGATCGACCGGATTAACGTCACGTCGAAACGCGGCGTCGTCGCGGTTGATTTGCCTTCCGGGCTCGACTGCGACACGGGGCAGCCATCGAACGCGACGATCGAAGCCGATCTAACGGTGACGTTTGTGGGGGAGAAGGCTGGGTTCGGGGCGGCGGAGGCGAAGCCGTACGTGGGCTGTGTCCGGGTGGCTGATATCGGCGCGCCGGTGTGTATCGTACGGCGTGTGTTGGAATCGTAGCAGATCAAGGTCGTTTGGACGGCGGACCTGGCGGGGGCGCGGGTCACCGAGGATGATCGTCCGCGTCGCGCAGGGCGACGATGCCCATGATCAGGGCGCGCGTTGCGCTGTTCAGGAAGTCGCCGCAGCGATCCAACCGGTCCGGCGTCGCTGGGTTGTCGTCGGCGTTGGCGGTTCGAAGACGGTTGACGACGGCGTTGAGCTCGTCGGCCAATTCGCGGATGCGCGAGGCTGACTGTCGGAGTTTGGTGTGAGGTTTCACGAGGCGTCGCCATTAGGTGAACATTGGCCACCGAGACGAAGTGAGTTGGCGGCGTGGGTTTCATCGGTGACTGGCGTGCCGGGCTTGCGTCGAATCGTGCGTCGCCATCGTGGAGTGAATCTCGGATGGACGGTTTTTGTCATCGCCGCTATCGGACCGTGGTATTCGGCGAATGGTGAGCCGGCGCCGGTCGATGCGGACGGCGAACGGGCGTTCGCGGCGTCGTTGGGTGGGGCGTATTCGTTCTCACGCTCGGATCGCTTTGTGTTGGCGTATCGAGGCGTTGAGCAGGCAGATGCGGATCGGATCGTGGGGTGGATGGAAACGACGTTCGATCGGGTCGTGCAATTCGGGCGAGCGCATGGTCTGAAGTCGGAGAAGCCGCGACGGCGTTTGCCGGTCGTGTGTGTGGCTTACCCCGCGGAGCTTCGGCGCCTGGGCGTCGAGATCGATCCATCGTGGAGTGGATTGTATGACGCGTCGAGCGAGCGGGCGTATTTCGACCTGTCGCTTCGCAAGTCGGTCACGAATCCGCAAAGCCGACGCGGACGAGCGGTGCTGGAGGCGGAGCGGATCACGGTTCAGCATGAGACGGCGCATCACGTGATCGATCATCTGTGGCCATCGCTAAGCCGCCGCATGCCGGAATGGCTGGCTGAGGGCGTGGCGTGCTCGTTTGAGGTCGTAAGTGACGGGGAAACCGATGGCTATCGTGGGCTGAACGGGTACCGCGCGCGTGATCTGGTGAATATGGTCGAGCGCGGCGTCGATGCCGGCTCGATGCTTTTCCCGGACCGCCGTTGTGGTCCAGGTGGCGCTGCGGCGACGCGATGGACCGGTGATGGCTACGCGGCGGCGTGGTCGATCGTGTTCTATCTGCAGCGGGTGCGGGCTGATGCGTTCGGCGAGATGCTGCGTGCGTTGAACGACCTGCGTGGCGCCTCGTCAGTAGACGCCGAACGGATCATCGAGCGGGCGGTTGATGCATCGAATCGAGCGACTTGGGGTGAGGTCGTCACGTTTGTACGGAGCGCGCGCGCCGATTCCGGCGATGCTCGCCCGTAGCCGCTTCACGTGCTGGGTTTTGGGACGGTGCCCCGGAAAAGCCACGGAACGTCGGCGGGGGCGTCAGGAGGTGGGCATGACACTTCCGGCGGCCTGGAATCAGGTTGGGTACCCCATTCTTCGCGTCGCCACTCAATGCGTTTTCTGGAAGCACAAGCGTCTGGCGAGGCGAAGGGTGGTCATCGCGTCGTCGTCGTCGTGACGGCACCATCCCTTGGCCCCAGTTCAATCGGCTTCTGGATCGGTACCCGTTGCCTCGTGCTGTGGTGATCCACTCCGTATACCGTCGCGCAGCGAACCCGTGACTTGAGGAACCGTATGCGTCAATCGCGCACGCACGGGTCTGCGGGAAGCCTGGGTGGGCAACCACCCAGGGTCACCCAGCCCGGTGGGCGTTGGTGGCTGCGCTTTACTGTTGCGGAGCGTTGCGCCAAGATACGCGGCTGGTTTTCGATTGGCGCGATGGAACCTGATGAACATTGTGATCGGTGGCGCGGGCGCGGTGGGCCGCCATCTGGCGGAGGTGCTGGCCGGTGCTGGTAACAACGTAACGTTGGTCGAGCGTCAGGCGGCGACGCTGCAAGTGCTCGAGAACGAATTGGATATCGGCACGTTGCGCGCGGACTGCGCGCACGGTGACGCGCTGCGCGAGGCACGGGTGGCTGACTGCGACCTGTTCGTCGCGGTGACCGACAATGACGAAGTGAATCTGCTCGCGGCGGGAGCGGCGAAGGCGCTTGGCGCGAAGCGGTGCGTCGCGCGCGTTCACCACCGGGCATTTCTCGACACGCGCACACCGAACTACCAGCAGTTCCTCAACATCGACCATCTGATCTGTCCCGAGTATGCGACGGCGGTTGCGATCGCGCGGACGCTGCGCAATCCCGGGTCGCTTGCCGTCGAGAATCTCGCGGGCGACAGGATCGAGATGCAGGAGCTGAGAGTGAGCGCGAAGGCGAAGGCGCTGGGGGTACCGCTGGCTGCGCTGGCGTTGCCGAAGGGCGTTCGTGTGGCGACCGTCACGCGGAGTGACCAATCGTTCATCCCCGATGCGTCGACGGCGCTCGCCCAGGACGACATTGTGACGCTGGTGGGTGAGAAGAGCAGTTTCGACGCCGCGCGTCGCTTGCTTCAAACGGAGAAAATCAAGAAGAAGCACGTCGCGATTATGGGCGAGACGCCCATGGGGGTTTGGCTTTGCCGGGCGTTGCGTCCGAAGCACTTCGCGGTGCGCATCTACGTGTTAGATCAGGAGCGGGCTGAGGAGTTGGCGGCAAAGCTGCCGCACGTCACGGTGGTCACCGCGGATCCGACGGAACCCGCTGTGTTTGTGGAGGAGCACATCTCGGAGGCGGACGCGTTCGTAGCGCTAACGTCGGACGACGAGCACAACATTCTAGCCGCCGCCCAGGCGAAGAGTCTGGGCACCAAGCTCGTGGTGGCGGTGACCGCGCGTTCGACGTATTTGCATCTGCTGACGCACGTCGGAATAGACCGGGCGTTTAGCCCGCGGGTGGTCGTGGCCCGTGAGATCCACCTGCTGCTCGATCCGGGTCCGGTACGCGTATTGGCGTCGCTGGTCGAAGCCACCGCCGACGTCTACGAGATCGTGGTGGGCGCGCGTGCGGAGGCGACCGGAGTCCCGCTGAAGGACATCAAGCTTCCCGGCCCGTGTGTGATTGCCGCCGTGCAACGTGGCGACGAAGTGTTTGTACCCGGCGCCGAATTCCAAACGCAGGCCGAAGATCGCCTGCTGGTGATCGGTCGGCGGGACATGAAGAAGCCGCTGACGAAACTCTTTGCTGGCAAGTAGCGAACCGTGAATTTTCCATTGGTCGGTCGACAACTGGGCCTGCTTCTGATCGTGACGAGCGCGTCGATCCTGGCGGTGGCGACGTGGTCGTGCGGTGAAGTGCTTTGGGGTAATACGGACGAACTACAACCGCTGCGGGCGCTGATGTTGACCGTCGCGATTGGCAGTCTCTGCGGGGCTGGACTCTGGTTCGGCATGCGCGGAAAAGCCGAGGCAATCGGGCGCCGGGAGGCGATCCTGCTGGTCGCGCTGAGTTGGTTCATCGGAGCCGGGTTGGCGGCGATTCCGTTTTGGTTGTGGGCGGCGATGGCCGAAGATGCAGCCGATCATCCTTTCTCGAGTTTCGTCAATTGCTATTTCGAGTCGATGAGCGGGCTGACCACGACCGGGGCGACGGTTCTAACCGAAGTCTCCTCGCTGCCAGCCAGCCTGTTACTGTGGCGGTCCGTAACGCATTGGCTGGGCGGGTTAGGCATCGTTGTGCTTTTCGTGGCTGTTCTCCCTATTTTGGGCGTCGGAGGGAAGCGCCTGTTTCGTGTCGAGGCAGCCGGACCGACGCCGGAGGGCGTCACGCCACGCATCCAGGAAGCCGCGCGCATGCTGTGGATGATTTACCTGGGCATGACCGTTGCGGAGATTGTGGCGCTGAAACTGGTTGGTATGACTTGGTTCGACTCGGTCAACCACACCCTGGCTACGCTCGCGACCGGCGGGTTCAGCACGCACAATGCCAGCGTCGCCGGTTACCGGTCCGTTGGGGTCGATCTGGTGATTCTCGTGTTCATGGTGGCGGCGGGGGTGAACTTCGGACTCTACTACCAAGTTATTCGCGGTCGGTGGCGGTCGGCGTACCGAGACACGGAACTGCGTTGGTACTTGGCGCTTCTGGGGTTGGGCACGGTCGTGGTGACGAACTGCATTTACAACCAGCCGTACGCGACGACCACCGGGGAGACGGCGGCTGCGGGTCTGGGGTCGGCCCTTCGGTACGGCGCGTTCCAGGTGGTCGCGGTCCAGACAACGACGGGCTTCTGCACGGCGGATTTCGATCAGTGGAGTTTCGTCGCCAAGACGGTGTTACTGGGGTTGATGTTCGTGGGCGGGTCGGCGGGTTCGACGGGTGGTGGCGTGAAGGTGATCCGCTGCCTGATGGCGGTCAAGATTATGTGGGCGGAGATAGAGCACGTGTTCCGACCGAACGTGGTCCGCCCGGTGAAGATCGGTTCGGCGACGATCGATCAGGACATGAAGCTGTCGACGATCGTGTATTTGCTGGGCATCGCGATGTTGACCGTGGTGGGCGCGATCGGGCTGATGATGCTGGAGGGCGGGGGCTCGCTGGACGTTACGACGGCGATGACGGCGTCGATCGCCACGCTGAACAACATCGGCCCGGGGCTGGCGAAGGTCGGCGCCACGTGCAACTACGAGTGGTTCACGGATCCGAGCAAGTACCTGATGATCGTCCTGATGGCGCTCGGTCGGTTGGAGGTCCTGACGATCATTGTGCTGTTCTTCCCGCGCTTTTGGCGAAGCGACTGAACGCGCCTGTGGTACGCGGTCGGCCAGAGACGCAGCCGATGGACGATGGCAGGCCCAACCATGGCCCACTGTCGCTCGGGTCTGAGCGAGAGACTCGCGTATTGAGAGAACCCCGGCAAACGGCGTGAGTGCGGCGAGCCGGGCGGATTCTCCCTGTTCGGCGCCTGCTGATGCCATTCCAGACTGATCTTATAGGTCCGGTCAGCCTTGACAGCACATCTGGTCACCTGAACAATTGCTGCGGTGTACGGTCGGTATCGCGCTTCCGGTACTGTTTCGCGAGCGCCCCCGCCCGCCGCACCCAGAATGAGGGCGATCCGAACCGGTGCGTTGTCGCAGGCGGCCGGGGTCGCGGGGAATCTGCGGCGCGTCGGATCGCCGACCGAACCATTACCAGCAACCGGAAGAACCGATATGTCGCCGAACAGACGGACTTATCTCGCCGCCACCCTGTGTACGCTGGCGGTTGCACCGCTCCTTCTCGCGGACGATCTCGTATTCCACTCCAGTGGCAAGACCTATCAACTGGAGCGGTCGTCGACCGAGTTGTACTTGCGGATGGACGAACCGGTGGCAGCCACTCGGGCGAAGCTGGCCGTCGATGCGCGATGTGCGATCGAGCCTATCCCCTGGGCCGCCATGGCTGACAGCCATTGTCTTGTGCGCACGACCCAGCCTGATGTTTCCGCGTCGGCTCGCCTGCGCGCGATTCCCGGCGTCGCGTCGGTGCGGCCGGTGTATCGGATCGTCGGCTCTGACACGCCGATCCTGTCAAGCGGAAATCTGGTCGTGAAGCTTGATTCGTCGATGACGGCTGCGGAGCGCACGGAGTTTTTTGCCGACTACCGGGTTTCGCTGGTGAACGTGCTGGATCCGCAGAACGACGTTTACACGGTCCAACCGATCGGCAGCGGTGAAGAGGACGACGTCCGCAGCGCAGCCGCCATGTACGGCGACGATCGCACGTCGTTTGCGCATCCGGATTTCATCGTGCCGGTCGAGCGGCGGCAAATCCTCTCGCAGTTTGAGGACGAGTTCTTCGCGCAGCAGTGGCACCTGAACAACACCGGGCAGGGCGGTGGAACGCTCGGGGCGGACATCAACGTCGAGGATGCTTGGCGCATAACGTTCGGCGAGGATGTTCTGATGGGCATCTTCGATGACTCAGTGGACGTTGCCCACATCGACCTGCTCGCAAACTACATCGGCGTTGGACACGACGTCTTGCTTGGGATCGAGGGGGCGCTGGCTACGAATCCGCGAAACATCAACGACTTTCACGGTACGAACGTCATCGGCCTCGCGCTGGCTGATGCGAACGACTTCGGCGGTGTTGGCGTCGCGCCTGCCGCACTGTTCACCGCGTCCCGGGGGCTTAGCGACCCGGTCTCCCTCGGACAGATTGCCAGTGCGTACGTGTTTGCCCGGCAGCGGGACGTGATGGTGCATGTCAACAGTTGGGGTCTCGTGAATACGCTCAATTCCCAAGCCGATGTCCTCGTTTCGGCGATCCAGGCTGCCTTCGAGGAGGGCCGCGAGGGACGGGGCATGGTTATTGTCTTCGCGGCGGGTAACTCCGCAGAGGAGTTGGGGCCGGATGACGACCTCTCTGCGCTTCCGGAGGTGATCGGCGTCGGAGCGTCCAATGCGAATGACGCGCTGACGAGCTTCACCAACTTCGGCAGCGAGATTGACGTCGTTGCGCCCAGCGGCGACGCCTTCCTTCCCGGGCTGGTCACCACCGACAACACCGACGACGCCGGATTCGTCAATTTGGGGCTCAACATCGGTGGATCGTCGTTCGACGCCTTTGGCAACCCGATTCCAGATCTTCCCGACCCGGATTTCACGCAGCATTTCGGTGGAACGTCCGGCTCGTGCCCGATTGTGGCTGGGGTGGCGGCGCTCATCATCAGCGCGAACCAGGATCTCACGGCCAGCCAAGTGCGCACAATTATCGAGCAGACGTCGGTCAAGGTGGACCTCGATGCCGCGGATTACCACCCGATCACCGAGCGAAGCCTGACGCATGGCTACGGACGTGTTAACGCAGGCGCAGCCGTCGAGGCGGCGGCGAACTCGCGTGAGAATGGCAATTTCACGTGGCCCGACCGTTTGCGCAGCGTTGGCATCGGGGGTGGCGTTCTCATCTGGAGCGCCGGGGACGACATTCGAGAGCTTGATCTTGACGACGATCCTGATACGCCCGCGCTGGAAGTGGGCGAGTTTACGACGCAGACGATGGTGATCGAGAGCCTGACTCCGTTCAGTGATACCAATACATTTATTCCGTCCGACGGTGTGACCTACTCTGTCGGGCAAACGGTGGCGCCCGGGATCACCGTGGTGCATTTCGACCAGGCCACCGCCTTCGCGCTACCGAGTACGTCGGGGACGCGCTACTACGCCCTGTTCCCATTGAACACGATCGCCCGCTACGGGTTTGGCGTGACCATCGACACGAACGGGGTCGTCAACGGTATTGGTGTGTCGCCGGGTGACGATGGGGCGAGTTCCCCTCCGCCGTCGGTGGTCAGTGCTCCGCGGCCGTCGATTCACGTCACGCCCCTGAGCGGCGTATCGCCACTTGACGTCGAATTCCGCGGTAACGCGCTCAGCGAGAACCCCATCGACTCGGTTCTGTGGGACTTTGAGGACGGTGAGACGTCCACCCGCGCCGCGACCACGCACCGGTACACGGTGTCCGGAGCCGAGACCAGGCGGTTCTTCCCGACGTTTACCGTCACGGACACGTTCGGGAACGTTGGTACGCGGTCTATCGCAATCGACGTTTCGGGCGAAGGCGCCACCGGTTCGGCCATCTCCGGCGAGATTCGCATCGTCGCCGGCTTGCCCGGGTCCGTCGGTTCGGACGTAAACTCCGGCGTGTCTCCCTTCTCCGTTGAGCTGAATATCGAGGGTGTCGCCGCCGGCACGATCCGAAACGTACGATGGGATCTTGGCGACGGCGCCGAGGCCGAGACCATTTCGGTTCCGCACACCTACATCAACAACAGCGATGTCGCCCGCACACTGCCCATCTCCGTCGAGGTGGAATCCATGTCCATCACGGGGGCGACGGTCACGCAGACTGACACCAAGTTCATCACGGTCGATCCGCATCCCAACCCGTCCGCCGACATCCTCGACACGGGCACCGTTGACACCGGCGACGCCACCACGACCAGCAATCAGACGACGCAGCCGGTTCCCGTCGATCTCGCTCTGTGCGGGGCGGGATCGGTGACGGCGATGTTGGGCATCCTGCTCATGTCGTTTGTGCGAAGGCGTTTCGTCTAGGTCTTTTCGTCCGAATCCGCGTGCGTTATGGTCTCCCCCTGGGTGGCGCGCGCGACGGCGCGCGTCCTGCCCTCGGCGAATGGACACGAGACGATGCGCGATTCCTCGCTCTTTGAGTTGTACCGATACCTGCTCGGCGTCGTGGTCTGCACGTACGTGGTGGTTCGAGCGGTGTCGTTCATCTGGCGATGGCAGATCGACAGCGGTGAGGCGGATCGCCCCGAGGCGCTGATTCGCCGCTACTTGGTGACCGTTCTTTTGCGCACGCGCGTACGGCGATACTGGTTCGAGCTCGCGCAAATCGTCACCCTCGCGGGCATCCTCGTGGCTGTCATTCAGCAGCACGATTAGACCAGCGCACGTAACGACCGGGGTCGATATGAAAGACAAGCAGACCGGCGGCTCCCTTTCCGACCTTCCGATGGACGAGTTGATTCAGTACGGATGTTCGCTGGGGTTGGCGTTGGGGCTGGACATCGCGGAAGGGGAGGCCCTCCGACTTGTCCGCGCCAGGCAGGAATTGCTCATCGACCTCGATCGAGAAGCGATGCTCGATGTCGTCCGTTGGTTGCGCCAGCCGGTCCGACGGTCGATCAGCAAAGAGCAACTCGCGCAGATCATCTCTCGGAATCAGCCGGTGCGCTTCAGCGGCCTCTCCGATCGCGGGCTCGATGCGTTGGCTCGCTTGTTGGACGTTGAGCCGCTCGACGGCGAACGCCGCGATGTCTTGGAGAGGCGATTGAGCAAAGCGGGCGGCGCGTGGGCGCAACTCCGGCGACTACGCCGTCGCGCCGTCGGATCGATGGTCGCCAAGATCGTCGCCTCGCACCAATCCGCCCATCCCTCGACTTATCAATACCTTCCCGAGGACGACACCGTGTCCCTTAAGGAGGAGATCGAACAGACCGGTTTCGTCGGAGGCGTCGCCAAGAGGTTGCGCGGCGCCGCCGACGACTACGTCGGCGAAAAACTCGACGAAATCGAACGACGAATCGATGGGAAGCTCGACGAGATCGATCGCAGGCTCTGCGAGTGGCGGGATCGGGAGGTGTCCCACCGGCTCAGAATTCTCAAGATCACGCTACTGTTCTCGATTCTTGTGGCGCTGCTCAGCCTCCTGTATGATCGCCTTCAGCCCTAGCGGGTCGATCGCCGCCGCTCGACGTCGGGGCGGCGGTTGGGATTTAGGCTTGCGTGTCGGATTTGCGGAATGTACGAGCAGTTTAGCCAACGTGTTCAATCGGTTGTCAAGGAAGGTCGCGCCATCGCCCGCGCGGCTGACCAGGAGTACCTCGGCACCGAGCATTTGCTTCTCGGTATTCTGCGTGAGGGTACCGGGATCGGCGCGAAGCTGCTCGAGTCGTTCGGAATCGACGAGTACCGCCTCAAGGCGGAGATCGATCGGT
>JAJDDS010000096.1 GCA_029260195.1 Phycisphaerae bacterium | reverse complement strand
GCGTGACGCGCTCCGAAGCCGAACGGCGCGAGCACCGGACAGATGACACGCACATCCTGCGTCGCGCGCATCGCCGCGAGCCGCCGCCGGACGAACATCCCGGCCGCGGGATTGGCGGGTGAGGGGTAGCAGAGGCTGAGGGAGACGATATTCACGCGACTGATTCCGGCCATTCCCGTGAGATTGCGGGGCGCGCACTTCGCGCCGGTGCGGCATGCAGGTTGTTACGCGTCCACAATTCCAACATCAGCATCTCCCACAGCCGCACACCGATACCGCGTCGGCCTCGATCGAGTTGTGTCCACGTGGATTCGATCGCGGCGGGCGATATCCACTGCGTGACGCGCGTGTCGCATGCTTGCAGGGCGTCGCGCGCCAAGGATCGGAGGGGCCCCTTGAACCAGTCATCGAGCGGAACCTCGAACCCCCGCTTGCGACCCTGCGCCACGTCGCGTCCGACCAATGGTGTCATCGCACGCCGAAAGGCGTACTTGCCACACGCACCCTTGATCTTGAGGTGATTCGGAAGTGTGGCTGCCAGCTCCGCAAAACGGGTGTCCAGGAGCGGCACGCGGACTTCGAGTCCGTTGGCCATGCTCGTCCGGTCCGTCTTGCAGAGCACACCGTCGGCGAGCCAGGTCTTGAGGTCGACGTACTGACTGCGCGCCAGGGGGTCGTGGCTTTCGCATCGGCGGAAATGCCGGCAGAGCGCGTCGAACGGGTCGTGAGCGGACAAGCTGCGGGCGACGTCGGGATCGAGCAGTTCGCGGGTCTCGTCGGGATCGAACCACGCAACGCTGAGGTAGTGTGCCCGGTCGTGATCGGCCGCCAGGTTGTGTGCTGCAGAGCGGAGTCGCCGGGGGAGTCCGGTGGCGCAGGCTTGAATCGCGCGCCGCGGCCAGGCCGACGAGGTCCAATGTCGCAGTACGCGCTCGCGGTGGTGTGTGGTATATCGCGTATATCCCGCGAACAGTTCATCCCCACCGTCGCCGGAGAGCACGGATTTGACGTGGCGACTCGCCAATCGACTCGCGTAGAACGTGGGGATGGCGGAGGGGTCCGCGAAGGGCTCATCGAACGCGACGCAGAGTTTCGACGCGATCTCGCCCGGATCCGGCGCTACGCATTCGTCGTCATGGTTGGTTTGGAAGCGCTTGGCGAAGCGCCGTGCGTCGTCGCGTTCGTCGTACGATTCGTTGTCGAAACCGACGGTGTACGTTCGCGCCGGACCAGCCACTTCCCCTACCATCGCCGCGACGACGGCACTCGAGTCAATCCCCGCGCTCAAAAACGCGCCGACCGGTACGTCCGCGATAAGATTGGAGCGAACCGCCCGTCGCAGTTCCCCGCGTAGCGCGTCGCCCCAGTCCTCGTCGCGGCGTCGCTCGTCGACCTGGAATCTCAAGTCCCAGTAGCGCTCCGAGCGCTGCGTGTCGCGGGAGACGGTGAGGCGTTCGGCCGGTTCGAGTTTCCGAACGCCGCGCAGAATCGTGTTCGGCGCGGAAACGTAGTGGTAGACCAGGTAGTTGTGCAGGCTGGCGAGGTCGACGGTGCGGTCGATCGCTCCGGACGCGAGCAGCCCATCCAACTGTGATGCGAAGAGAAAGCGCCGCCCAATGCGTGCGTAGTAGAGAGGTTTGATGCCGATCGGATCGCGCGCGAGCAGCAGTGTCCGCGCGCGTGAATCCCACACCGCGAGGGCGAACATCCCACGCAGGCGCTCGACGCATGTCGCGCCGAATTCCTCGTACAGATGCACCACCGTTTCGCTGTCGGCGACGCTGGAAAATCGGTGCCCGCGCGCTTCAAGTTCCGCCCGCAGTGCGCGGTGGTTGTAGATCTCGCCGTTGACGACCGCCGTCACCGAACCGTCTTCGTTGCAGATCGGCTGCTGTCCGCCGTCGGGATCGATGATCGCAAGCCGGGTGTGTCCGAGGGCTGCGTGGGGATCGGTCCACGTTCCCCGTCCGTCGGGTCCGCGATGCGCAAGCGCGTCGAGCATCGGTTCGAGCGCGACGCGGTCGTCGTCGGTCAAGCGATCGCCCGAGACTATGCCGGCAATGCCGCACATCGGGAGCCTCCTCGTACCACATCGTTCGCCAGGGATTCGTAGTAGCGAGTGTAAGCGTGTGCGGCGGCGGCGAGGTCGAATCGCTCGACCGCGCGGCGCCGGGCGTTCGCGCCAAGCCTGCGTCGATCATCGGGGTTCGCGAGGAGTTCCGCGAGCGCGTGACCGAGCGCTGCCGGGTTCGCGGGTGGTACGATCAGCCCACTGTGGCGGTGTTCGACCACGCGGGCGCTGTCGCCGACGTCCGTCGCCACCACCGCGATTCCGGTGGCCATCGCTTCGGTGAGTGCGCTGCTCATCTGCTCCGAGCGGCTGCTAAGCGCGAAAACATCCGCGGCTCGCAGGATCTCCGGGATGTCGTGTCGTTCGCCGAGCAATGTTACCCGCGTTCCCCGCCCGACGTGATCTGCCTGCTCCCGGATCTCGTCCCTCAGCCTGCCGTCCCCGACGATCAGGAGTCGGACCGGCTGAATTGGCCCGATGTGGTGTTTGACCGCGTCGATGGCGGCTGCGTGATCCTTGACGGGAACCAACGATCCGACCATGAGCACGACGCGCTCGCTCGGATCGATCCCCAGCGCTTCGCGTTTGCGTTGCTTCTGCCGCGCGTCGGGCGGCGTGAAACGGCTGGTGTCGACGCCGTTGGCCAGCCATCGGATGTTCTGCTCGTCGACGCCCAGCTCGCGCGTCAGTTGATCCGCGCCGGCGCGCGACACCGACGTGAACTGATGAGAGGCGAACCCAAGCCACCGCGCGCGCCGGCGCTGCACCGGAGTGAATCCACCGTCGGTCTCGAGTCCGTGGAATCCGAGCACAGCCTTCGGTTTCGGCGACTGTGTCAGTCGGCATGCCAGAACACAATCACACCACGTATTGAAGTTACGGGCGTGGACGACTTCGGGGCGGTGACGGCGAAGGACCTTGGACAGGCCAATCGCCGACAGAGGATGCCGGCCCACGTACCCGAGTGCATCGAGTTCGGTATTCGCGGGTAATTCCTTCGCGAGCGTTCCGGGACCGCGCATCGTACACACCACGTTGCGCACGGCGAGCGCCGCCGGCTGGGCGAGGAAAGACAACAGCCCTCGCTCCATGCCCCCGACGCTAAGCGAATGCACCACGTGCACGATCACTGGCTGTGAGCGGGTTGTTTTCGCTCCAGGCATTGATGTCAACAACGTCTCCGTGTTGCAGGGGGACCGAATGAAGTTTGACCTCGCGCAAGACGACCCGCTGCAGGCAGCCCGGAAGCGCGAGAATCCACCAGAACGCCTCGGTGTACAGTCGCTCGGTGAACATCTGCGCGCCAAGCGACACCACGATCGACAATAACAGGCAATACGACATATACCGGGTCCACACGGGGTCGTCCGTTCGTTGGGCGCGGCGGTAGCAATACCGCGTCTGATGTATCGCGACCAGAATCGCCAGCGCGAAGACCGCGAACCCCTGCAATCCCAACTCGGCCGCGCAGAGGACGATTGTATTGTGCGCGGCACGACGTCCCAGGCTCGGCTCGTACTGCTGGACCGTGCGCGGGAAGTTCCCGATGCCGACGCCGAGCGGCTCTTGCGCGAGAATACGCCGCGCGACCTTCCAAATCGCCACGCGGCCCATCGCCGCATTGTCCTGCTTCAGCCCGTCCCGGTCCTGCAGCGTCATCATACGATCCCAGAACAACGGGTCGGTGATCGAATAAGCACACACCGCGGCTACGGCGATCAACAAGTATGTCCGCAGTCGGCGTCGCCGGGGCGCGAGGAGCAACGCAACCACGCCGCCGCACATCAAACCCACGAACGCCGAACGCGTGCGACACAGAACAACCGTGTTCGCCGTCAGCGCGCCGCTCATGAGTGTGATCGAACGCAAGATCCAGGATCGCGTCGTGAGAAACACCGCCGCGACCAACGGCAGCATCGCCGCCATGTGAGCCGCCAGTCCCGACGAGTGACGAAAGTCCGGGCCGCCGATCACCTCGAGGCGGCCGCGCGTAAACGCTCCACGCGGCGCCGTCCATGCGTCGTATCCCAGGTAAAAACTCCCCACCACCAGCGTCCACATCACGATCGTGAAGTTACGCTTGGTGGTTGCGATCCGCGTCATGCAGAAGACGAAGATCATCATCTTCACAAACTTGTCGGTCAGCACCTCGCTCGCTCGGGACGGTGGAAGGCCGACGAACTCGCTCAACACCACGATCAGAACAAGAGTCAGAGCACACACGTCCCAGGTACTCAACACCGGACGCACCGACGGCATACGCGAGAGGTTGATCAGAATCCCCATCATCATGCAAACCGCAGCCGTCATCGAGTAGCGTATGCCCAATCCCTCGATCGGGATGTGCCACCACGCGTGCTCCGGGTACACCTGATAGATCATCATGTAGTTCGCGACGCCCAGGATCGGAACCAGCAGCGACGCGGTTGACGCGCTGAAGAAGCTCATCAGGAAGGCGATGGTTCGTAGTGGGAGCATGCGCGGTTACTCCGTGGCCGCCGCCGATGAGTACTCGGTTGCGGCGTGCGCCGTCGACGGCGCCGAGCCCGACACACGCGCTAATGGGACCGTGCGCGGAATCCGCCGCCCGCCCTCGCCGTCGCGCCGTCGCGGAATCGGTCCCCTCGACCCATTCGGACACTGGTCGAGTGATGGCTCTGCCAGTCGGGCGAGCAGTCGGTTCATCCACGTTTCGCGGTGAAATTCCGAGAGAAGTTGTCGGGCGTTTCGCCCCATCTCCCGCCGAACGCGCGCGTCGCGCAGCGTATCAATCGCCTCGCGAATCGACGACGGATCGTGACGGCGAACCACGACTCCGCACCCAGACCGGCTGACCAATCGATCCACGAAACTCCCCGCCGGCGCCAGTGCCAGGATCGGGCGCCCAGCCGCGAGGTAATCAATGATTTTCGACGGAAAGCAACCGTGTACTTCGGCGGGACAGTCTGATTGCGTCGAAAGCAGCACGACGAGCACATCCGCGTGCTGGAGCTCCTCCAACGCCTCTCGGTGCGGGAGCCACCGCCCGCCCACACGCCCCAGCAATCCGCCACACGCGCCCGGATCCGTGAAGTAGGTGACCCGCACGTTCTCCAACCCGTCCGTGGCGTCGACGAACGCCCGCGCAGCCTGCGCGTGTGGTTCGTAGATCGCGCCCGAATACACCAGGGACAATCGCCCGCGCGATGCGGGTGGATCGTTCGGGGGAAGTCGTCGCGGAGCGCAGTGCGGAAGCACAAAGCACGGCTGGACCGACCGCCCCCGGTAGTGATCCGCGAATTGCTCCGTCGGAACCACGATCAGAGACGCGTCCCGAAGACACCATGCGTCGATCAACCGCCACCAAGCGCGCCGAAAAGGATTCCGGAAGGTGATGGCTTCGATGCACAGGTCGTGCATGTACAATACCAACGGCACGCGAAGCCGCCGCGCCGCCACCCAGCCCGCGACCAACGACAGGCGGTGAGGGTACACCGCTATGACGCGTTCAGCCTTCCATCCTCGGCCAACTTTGCACGCGGCGCGAATCATCCCGAGGACCGTTCGAATCGTGACCAGCGCGTGGCTGAGTGTTGGCTGTATTTGGTCGTCAAGAGGCCACGGGACAAATGTCGGCGGAACGCGGGCGTCCAGGTCCGCGTCGGCCGGTCGGCGATCCGTGAACGACGTCTCCGCGAACGAACGCGTGACCACGCGGAATGCACCGCGCGGCGCGATTCCGAAAAGCGATCCGAGAACACCGGCCGACGCCCGATTGGTCGGTGGCCAATGCCAAGTCACCACCACCGTCCGCGGGGGACGGGGATCGGAAGCGTCCTGCGCACTCGCCTCTCGTGAGTTGTCCAGCGATGCGTTTTCCATTTGCCAACGACTCGCCATGGTGTTTCAGCCCGGCGACGTCCGTCACCGCCCGCCCGCCGGACGCGCGCGGAGCGGCGTCCAGACGGCATCTCCGCGTTATTATCGGCGGACGGCAGAGCCGAATCGATGCAATTCCGCTTTGTGACACGGATCTCCAATAGCGCCCCATCCCCACGGGACGGATCCGGTCCAAGACCCCGTAAACCCCCGGTCCGAAAGGGACGATAGTCCCATCGTTGCCGTATAAGTGTGGGGGTGCGAGGAACCCATGTCGTCCGCCGTCCCAAGCGCACATCGACTCTACCGGCATGCTCGACGCCTCGTTCACCCCTGCGTCGACGCTGTGTTCGCGGTTACGTACCTGCCCGAGGAGATCGCCGAGAGGAAACGCTGCCTCGACCCGATGGGCACGCGACAGGTTCCAGAGCCCAACGGTGATACCAACCGACGCGTCATCGCGATGGCGTCCGCCCTCGGGATCGACCCCGCGGATGCCCGACGTTTCCTCGCCGAAGCCCGCGATGTCCACGCGCGATTCGGAGACCGCGGCGCCGACCCAGGACTGGCGTCTCCCATGTGCTACGAAGACCGCTACACGACCTACGTTATGACGCGGGCATTCGCACCCGAGTTCGTTGTGGAAACCGGTATCGCGTACGGCGTGTCCTCCACGTACATCCTGGCTGCCATGGAACGCAACGGACGCGGATCACTGACGAGCATCGAGATCCTCGACGATCCAAAGATCGGCCAGTTGGTTCCTCTCGGGCTGCGCGGGCGATGGAAGAAACGATCCGGCGACAGCCTCAGCATTCTCCCGGAGGTTCTGGCGGACCAGCCAGTCCTTGACATGTTTGTACACGACAGTTTCCATCACCATCGCCACATGTGGCGTGAATTCGAGCTGGCGTGGTCCGGTCTGACTCCTGGCGGAACGATTCTGGCGCACGACATTCTCGAAAACAACGCCTTTCGGAGGTTTGTCCGAAAGAACCGTCGCGATGTCGATGCGTGGTCCGTTGGCGTGAACTGCGGCGTGATCCGCAAACGCACGTAGCCGATTACGCGGGATTCGCTGGTTCCCGACTCGGCGTCGTCGCCGACATGTCGCGCCCCTGCCACCGCACCAGATACAGAACCCCATTCTTGTTACCCTCGATGGAATCGAGAACCTGACCGGCGCCCGGATCCCAGGTCAGGTATACCCCACCCGACGGGATCTCCTCGCGCGCTACGGCTCCGCGGGCGCTGAGCAAGTGAACGTTATGATCCGCACCGTCGCCGATCACCGGCACCGTGCGGTGCAGCGTGTGAGCCATCACGGCCAGATCATTGACGTCCGTGTAGACGACCTCCTCCGCACCCAGCGCGGCAATCGTCCGTCGCGCCTCCAGAACCTGATGCACTGGGTCGTTCAACATGTCGTGGATCTCCCACGCCAGGCTACGATCTGGCATCACCGTCACCATTGAAAACGCCAGCGCCGGCCACGCGATGTAACGGCTGCGCGGCATCACGCGCGCGTAGTGGTCAGCCACCACGACCGAGGCGAGCAGCAACAGCGGTATCAGCGGGACAAGCAAACGGGTGTCCTTCACCGCGACGACGTGCAATACGAGCAATTGCGCAGCCACGATCGGCACGCAAAGGACACACGTCGCGCCCGGGCGCGCTCGGTCCTGTTCGCACGGACGAACCCACGTCCAGTACGCCGCCGCAAGACCTCCGATGACGAGCAGCCAAAACGTCGCGGGGACGGATCGCAAGTAATACAGCGGGTCGTTAGCAACCAAGGCGCCCGATTCCCCCACGTACCCAACCGTATTCATCGAGAGATTCAGCAGCAATGGGTACAAAGGATGACCGTAGATGATGGTCGACGCCACCAGAAACGGTGACAAGCCCGCGATCGTACCCACAACCGCCCCGACGCAGTCGCGCCACAGACGCCGCGCAGCGTAAACCAGCAAGACCATCGGAACCACCGACGCCATCTGCCAGTGGCAAACGACCAGCAGCGCGCCCGCCACGCCCGCCAACCGCGGGCGATCCGTCAGATAAAAGTAGACCAACTGCAGGAGGAGCCAAACCGACACCGCCTCCGTCAGCAACAGCATGCCGAAGAAGCGGACGTCCCCGCACAACACGTACAACGCCGTCCCACCGATCGCCACGGTTGGCGATACCACCCGGCGAAAGATAAGCAGCAACGTCAGCG
>JAJDDS010000095.1 GCA_029260195.1 Phycisphaerae bacterium | reverse complement strand
CAGTACGGCTGATGCACGCCTGATTGTCTACGTGGACCAGAACGGCGGTGAGACGAGCCGTCTGGGCGTCAGCGTGAGCAAACGGATTGGAACCGCGGTGAAGCGCCACCGGGTGAAGCGCCTGATTCGGGAGGCGTTTCGCCTGTCGCGGGCGGAGCTTCCCGGGGGATTGGACATCGTGTGCGTAGCGCGATCGGTCGAGGCGACGGTGGACGCGTACCGCGCTTCGCTGTCACGTCTTGTGAATACCGCAGTTCGCAAACTCGAATCTCGGCGCGCCGAGCCGCGGACTTCAGTCCGCGCGGACGACCACGCGGACTGAAGCCCGCGGCTCCGAGTTCGGTTTACGGTTGCACTTCGAACGCACCGATATCGCAGATTGCGTTCAGGTCGCCATCACCGTCAGCCGGGCGAGGCAGCGAACGCTGATCGAAGGGGAAGCAACTAAAGCCACCGGGGAGGGGGGCCGGGTTGCCCGCGTCGATGGCTGGGCTTCCTCCGAGCAGCGCGTGCGTCGATGTCTGGCCGCCGTTGCTCCCCAGCGGACCGAGCAGCGGATCGACGTTCGTAATGTTTCCGGTCGTATCGCCCGTGAAGATGCAGGTGCCAGCCACGGTTCCGATGAGATTGTACCCCTGCGATTCCGTGAAGCCGTCGCTGCAGTCGTGGTTCAGTCCTGTCCCGTCCGTGTTCCCGGCGCTGATGGTGTTGTACATGATGAACGTGCTGCCGAAGTTTCGGTACGCGCCTCCTCGTTGGACCGACGTATTGTCGGTCAGGGTGACGTTGCCGAGTTCGGTCACCGCGCCGTCACCCGTCCAGATTCCGCCGCCCTCACCATTGGCGGTGTTACCGCTGATCGTGCTGTTGACGATGATCATGTCCGTCGTGTTCAAAAACCAGTTGATGATGCCGCCACCGCCGGAGCTGGATTGATTATTGGCAACGAGGCAGCTGTCGAGGGTCAGAGTGACTGGGTTGCCGCCGGAGACGCCCTTGTTCTCGATGCCGCCGCCGACTCCGGAGCTGGTGTTGCCGCTGATGTTGCACTGGACCAATGAGAGATGGCCTTGGTTGGATATGCCCGCTCCGCCTTGTCCGAAACCGACCAGTCCGTTGCCGACGGAGACCCCGCTGATCCCCACGGAGAGACCGGCGTTCGCGGGATCGACATGAAACACGCGGTCGAGTTGGTTAGCCTGGATGATGGTGGTCATCGGTCCGGCGCCCAGGATGAGCAGTTCGCTGTTGATGTCGAGGTCGCCGGTCAAACAGGCGTCCTCGCCCGCGCCGGCGATGGTGAGGCTGTAGACGCCCGAGGGAACGATGATGAAGCCCCCTCCCGCGGCGTTGGATTCAATAATGGCCTCGCGAAGAGAGCAGTCGCCCGGAGCGCAGCCATTCGGCGCGGGATCGTCCACGCGTGTCACCACCAACGGCGCGGGAGCGCTGGATCCCTGGAATTCATAGGCGCCCATGTCAACCACCGGGGGAATGCAGTCGCCACCGGATTGCGGACAGTCGGGCGCGCCCGGGTCATCGACAACACGGGGGTTAAAGTCCAGGTCGAAGGGAATCGGCTCGGTGGTATCGCCATCCCCGTCCAGATCGAGCGTGTCCGACGGGAGACTTGTCGTGTCTCCGGAGTCGATGCACGGCGAGCCGGCCGAGGGACGCAGGTCTCCGCCGGCGGCGTCGGCGAACAGCGGGTCGGCGTCAATGTTCCCCGAACCCGCGAACCCACCCTCCACGTTGCTGAATGAAACGGTCGGCGCGGGCGAGCCATCGATATCCTGCCCCGGATTGCCCCAGACGATGCAGTTTGTCACCGTCGTCGCAGTTCCAAAGTTGCCGATCGCGCTGCCGGCTCCAGCGGATGAGTTCCCGGTGAACGTGCAGTTGTTTATCGCGGGAGCGCTGGTACTGGTGGCGATGCTCAATGCTCCGCCGGTGTTGTTGACAGAATTTCCGATGAACGTGCAGTTGGTCACCGTGGGGTTCGCGCCATTTACGATGTACATTCCGCCGCCCCGGATGAACGCCGTGTTGCCGCTGAACATGCAGTTCATGATCGTGCCCGCACCACCGTCTATGATCATTCCGCCACCAAGGCCAAAACCACTTTGGCTGGTGGAATTGTTGCTGAACGTGCAATGGGCGACTGTTGGATCACTGTTTCGGTTGTACATTCCGGCGCCGGGCCCCGCCGACATGTTGCCCCAGAGCATGCAGTTAACGACCGTTGGGCTGCCGGGGTCGTTGATCATTCCGCCGCCCTGACTGTGCACACCGCCACCATCGGCGTTGCCGGCGATGACACTGAAACCGTCGAGGACCGCCGTCGCGACGGTGCCGCTGCCGGTCACCACGTGGAAGCTGTTCTCATCGGGGCCGTTGGGACACTTTGGGCAGTCATCACCGTCGAGATCGCCACTGAGGATCGTCTCGTTGGCGAGGAAATCGCGCGTATTCAATTCGAATACGGCTGGGTCTTCATTTCCCGCGAAACCGCCGTAGATGGCGAGACCATTTGCGAGTTCGAAGCTGCCGGTGCGGTCGCCGGGCGTCTGTGCGACGCCGTGGTCGGGCTTGTAGGTGTTCGCAGCCACCCAGATTTGTGTGACGTTTCCGTTGGACGCCGCTGCTGCTGCGAGGGCGTCCTGGAGGCTGGGAAATGCGTCGACCCATGTGCTGCCGTCTCCTGCCCCGACGGCACCGCGGTCGACGAAGAGCAGTGTCAGCGGCGGCAAACTGGTACCCTGGAACTCGTAGGCGCCCATGTCGACGATCGGAGCGACGCCGTTGCCGGTGTCCGTGGTTCCGGTGTCGTCCAGAAACCGCGGCTTGCCGTCGAGCGCGGTCGTAGTGCCAGCGGGCACAGCGGTGTTGTCGGCAGAGTCAATGCACGGCGACCCAGCCAATTGGCGAAGATCGCCACCGACGGGGTCGGCGAAGAGCGGGTCGGCGTCAATGTTCCCGACACCGGGCCAGCCGCCTTGAACATCACTGTACGTAGCTGTTGTCGTGCTGCCGTTCGTATCAATGATCTCCGGCGTGCCCGTTTCATCACCCCACAGCACGCAGTTGGCCAGCGAAGGGGCGCTGCTCGCCGTATTGTACATCGCGCCGCCGTCTCCAGAGGAAACGATCGTGTTGCCGCTGAACGAGCAGTTCGACATCGCGGGGCTGCTGCCGTCGTTGAACATCGCAGCGCCGTTGAAAAGTGTCTCATTGCCGCTGAACGCGCAGTTAATCAGCGCCGGATTGCTCCCGGCGAAATTATACATCGCACCGCCATCGCTCGATGCGGAGTTTCCGCTGAACAGGCAGTTAATCAGTATCGCATCGCTGGCGCCGTTTTGTATCGCACCGCCGGTACCGGCTGAATTGCCGCTGAATACGCAGTTGATCAGCGTCGGCATGCTCGTACCGTTGTACATTGCCCCGCCGACATTGGGAGCCGAGTTGCCGACGAAGAAACAGTCCGCGTACACCGCATTGCTACCAACGCCGTTAAATACGGCTCCACCGCCGTTGCTCGAGGTGTTCCCATTGAACACGCAGTTCGCAAGCGCAGGGGTGGAACTGAACACGGTAGCCGCCGCGCCCCCCGCGTCGCCGGCAGAGTTTGCCGTGAACGTGCAGGCACTCAGCGTCGGACTGGCGTTCACGATGTAGACGCCGCCGCCCTGACTGGAAGCGATGTTTTCGACGAAATTGCAGTTTTTCACGTCTGGGCTTCCGGCGTCATTGATCATCCCGCCGCCGTGCGCGTTGAGATCGGGAGCGACGGCATTCGCATTGCCAGCGGTGATAGTGAAACCATCGAGGATGGCCGTGCCGCCGGTACCGCTACCGGTAACAACGTGATAGCTGTTTTCGAAGTTTCCGAATCCGAGATTCAGTCCGCCGTCATCGCCGTTGAGGTCGCCGCTGAGAATCGTCTCGTGCGCCAAAAAGTCTCGGTTGCCAAGGTCAAACGTCTCCGGATCCTCGATTCCCGCGAGCCCGCCGTAGACCGATAGACCGTCTTGCAACTGAAACGTGAGGGCGCGGTCACCACCAGGCGCCGCCGGCTTGTACGTTCCGGTAGCGACCCAGATTTCCGTCACCGTGGCGCTGGGTTCCGCTGCGGCTGCCAACGCATCTTGAAGTTCGTTGAACGCCGTCCCCCAGGTGGCCCCGTCGCCGCCGGGGGCTACGTTGTCGTCGACGAACAGGAGCGTTGACGATGGCGACTCGCACTCGTCTGGCACGGCGTTTGCGTTGTCGTCGGAGCTCGTGCCGCCAGCGATGTCGCACTCGTCCGGGATGCCGTTCAGGTTGCAGTCCAAGCTCGCGCCATCGGGGATGAATCCCGTGACGACGACAATACGGTCACCACCTCCGAACGTGGAAAACAGGAAGTCGCCGGTGACCGGGTCGATGACCGCTCCTTCTGCCCCGCCAAGACTGGAGATGAAGTCGCGGCGCGTCACACCGATGGGGTCGCCGTTCGCGTCGATCTCGTAGCTGGATGACCGTCCGGCACTGAATTCTGACACCAGGATGCTGTCTTGGGCGAAGCCGGGATTGCCCCCATGCACATAGGCGATCCCCTCCGGCCCCCCCCCGATGTTGACAACCTGCGTGACGCCGACAACGTCGAACGTGCCGACCCCGTCGGGAGTCACCGTGGCGTCGTACCAGTCGCCGCTGCTGAAGGAAGCGATCTTGAGCCGACCCTCGCCAGGGAATCCGGACGGCACGAACATCAGCGTGCCGGTCGACGACGCGACGCCAAGGGGAGTCAGTCCAATCACCCGGTCCGGCCCCGTGCTGCCCGGTTTGATCTGTCCGATGGTGTTGTCGCTGTACGTGGTGTAGAAGAGCACCCCGTCGGGCCCATAGGTCAACCCTCCGTCAATGCCGCTCGTCGTGCCCGTCGCGACGGCAAAGATCGTCGCCGTCCCGGAAAACCCGGTGATGTGGTCACTCGCGTTGCGCGTGACACCGATCTCATAGATGGCGGCTGAGAGGGAATTCGCACTACCGCCGATGAGCAGCGTGTTGGAGTCACCGGGCAGGAAGGTCAGCCCTCCGTACGGGGACGGGAGCCCGGGAACCGCGCCCATGTCGATCGACGCGTAATGGGGGGCGTAGAACGGGTCGAGCGGTAGATCGCTCGGCGGCAGCGACTGATCCTGTCCGGCGGCAATGTCGCAGCCGTCGGGTACTCCGTTTGCGTTGCAGTCGTCGCAGGCCGGGTCATCCACGCAATTGGCGATGTCCTCGGCATCGTCGATTCCGTTGTTGTTGCAATCGTCGAGCAGGACTTCGCACTCGTCCGGAACTCCGTTGCCGTTCGCGTCCGGACTCGTCTCGTCGTCGATGTCACAGGAGTCGAGGGTTCCGTTCGTGTTGCAGTCCTCGTAACAGCCGCCGGGTTTGACACGATCGGCCGTCCACGTACCCGAGATCGTCCCCTTGCCAAAATCAAAGATCCACGATCCGGACGCGGAACACGAGCCGAAGTTGAGCGTGCCGGACAGCGTGACACCATTGACAACTCCTGAAACCGCGCCGTCGGACCCGACCGCGGCGTCGATGTCGAATAGTATCGGACCGTCGGATGTGGTGAACCGGGTCAGCAGCGCGCCATCGGCCTTGAGGATCGCGGTGACCGACCCAAAAACATCGCCGTCATATCCGCCGGTATACCCGCCGGCGCAAGATGCCTGCGGTCCAAAGCAGCCCGCGCACGCGCCCGACTCGCACTCGATATCGCATCCGTCGGGAATCCCATTCCGGTCGCAGTCCTCGCACTCGTCGGGCGCTCCGTTGCCGTTGCAGTCCGCCGAGCCACCGATGGCCAGTCCGTCGATGATTGACGCGCCCTGAATGGGCGCGATCAACGTGCCCAGGCCGGTGGCGGTATCGATTTCGATAAGCTCGTCCTGCGTCGAGCCGATCAGCCGGCCGTCCGCTGTGAAGGTTAGGCCCGGGACCCGACTGAAGCCGGTCCCGTTTCCGACCTGCGTTAGCTGACACGTGTCGGGATCGACGAGAAACAGCGTTCCGCTCGGAGGCTGACCGCCCGTCGTTCCGTACCAAGGCCCCTGCGGCGAGATGGCCAGACCGCTGAGCTTGATCGGCGCCGTCGAGCAGAGGGTCGTCGTCACACCCGTCGCGGGGTTCACGTTGACGAGTTCCCGGTCGCTCGGCGCCGAGCCGATCAACGTGCCGTCCGGCAGGAACACGAGCTCGCCGATGGTCCGGCCGGTGTCGCCGATGACGGAGCCCTGCCCGGTGGCGACATCGACCGAGATGAGCAGCGGGTCGCCGAACTCACCGCCCGGGCTGACGTAAAGCGTCTGCCCGTCGGGAGACAAAACGAGCCCCGCCGCCGGCGGAAGATTGAACGCGGGTTCCAATTGGGCGTTCAGATCGGCAAACAACGTCGCCTCGCCGGTGAGCAAATCGATCGTGTAGATCTCGCTGTTGTCCTCTCCGGTCGATCCGTACAGAACTCCGCCGCCCTGGGACACGTCGCACTCGTCGGGGATACCGTTTCCGTTGCAGTCGCCGCCCGCCAACTCGCAGGCGTCGGGCACACCGTTGCTGTTGCAGTCATTTGCCAGGTCGCACTCGTCGGGCAGTCCGTTCCCGTCGCAATCCGACTCACACTCGTCGGGAACGCCGTTCGCGTTGCAGTCACTGCTGCCGCCTCCCACGGCGCACTCGGGGCCGAACAGCTCCATCGTAAAATCGCCCGTGTCGCCATCGTATCCTCCGACACGGATCAGGTAGCTGACGCCCTGCGACACGCCGATTGTGACATCAGATTGCAGTGTCTCTCCGACGGCGCTGAGTGAACACCCGTCGTCGTTGCAGGCGATTTCGTTGAGATCGGTCCCGGGGCATTCGGGGTGAATCGAGACCACGGTGTCGTAGGTCGAACCGCAGAGCGACACGGTGAGCGATCCGTGCGCGTTCGGTGTGTATCGAAACCATACGTCAGGGCCTAGATCCACTTCGCAACTCGCCGATCCGTCGATCGTGGCGTCGACAGTGCTCCCCGAATACACGATGCCGGTGCAGGCAAACTCCGCGGCCGCGCAGTTGTCAGCCGGTGACGCGATCACGGACCCCGCGGCGATATCCTCGTTGTCGGGTATGCCGTTCCCGTTGCAGTCGGGCGGCGGCGGCGGCGGGACGAACGAATCGTCGACCGGGTCACACACATCGCCGATACCGTCCTCGTCGGTGTCGAGCTGAGCGGCGTTGACCGTCACCGGGCAGTTGTCGTCCGCGTCGATCACGCTGTCGTTGTCGTCGTCGTCGTCACAGGCGTCACCCCGCGTGTCACCATCCGTGTCAGTCTGACCGGCGTTGGCGATCAGCGGGCAATTATCGTCCGCATCGTCGATGCCGTCGTTGTCAGCGTCGACGTCGCAGGCGTCGCCCGCGCCGTCACCATCCTCATCGCTCTGGTCATCGTTGGCGACTTGCGGGCAGTTGTCGCAAACGTCACCGAACGAATCGTCGTCCGCATTGGTCTGATCCGCGTTGACGAGTGACGCGCAGTTGTCCAACGCATCGAACACGCCGTCCTCATCAGTATCGACGTCGGCGACGACGACGCCGTCGGCGACGGTGTACGACAGCACTGCTCCGTCGACGAACTCCTCGTCGGCCAGCGTAAACGTCGCGGGTGTCGCGTCGGACCCGTCAGCCCGCCGAGCTGTTATCTCGATGCGGTCGCCAAGTTCCGGGCCGATGTCAACCGGACCCATTCCCTGGCGCAGGCGAAGCAAGGACAAGTGCACGACGCGATCGTCCAGCGAGATGCGCACCGTGACGTCTGCCGACTGGCTCCCGGCGTTGATCAGGCGGGCTGTCACCAGCGCGGCGTCCACGAGCGGCCGTACCACGTCATCAGGCGGCGTGATGGGTTCCTCAACCACCAATGGCGGAGCCGGCGGCGGCGGCGCGAGCGCGTCAGCCGGCAGACTTCGAAGGAAGTCCTCGAACGCGGCGTCGGTGCAGCCGAACGGCGAGAAGATCACGAACGACGTCAGCAATGCTTTACGGATTGTCCTGGCCATCATGAGATTTGTGGCTCCAAGTGCTGTCGGCAACGCCGTGCGCGGCGACCGCCCCCGACTCTGTATTTGATCACGTACTTGAACGTCGCGCGCACCATATGGCCCGCGCGTTCGACCGCTGGCGCCCCGACCCCCGCCGCCGATCGATCGAATGTGCAACCGAAACCCCCAAGTACATCAAGCGTACAGGCGACGGGCTTCAGAGTCAACAGTGGCCAACGTAAGTCGTTTCCCCACGTTAGGTTATCGCACCTTTCCTTCTCGCCCGAACGGTTGTGCCGTCACGTGCGAACGTGCTGGGCGGCGAACCACCAGCGCCTCATTCGCGACGTCCGCAGGATGCGGGTTTCGCGCACGCACCGCCCGCGAGCCGCGAACGCGCCGGCGCTGACCCCCGGTTCCGCTGGGGACGCAATTTTGCGCCTCCTACGCCGCCAACGGCGTTTCTTTCTCGCAATCGGCGAACGGTTTGATTGAACGCGCGATCCCGACTTCGTTATACTGCTACGGTGGTCGTTGTTCGGCGCTCCCCGGCCGGGGCCGATAATCCGACGAGTTTCAGTTGTTTGCGAGCTCAAGTAGCGAGGCGGATAGGCCCTATGACGAAAAGCGGCAAGTACGTTCGAGTCCGTTCTCTTCTGTGGTGTGTGGCATGCGGGCTCGCTGCCGGTGGGCAGGCTTCCACGGCGCTCGCCGGCGGCGCGAATTGTCCCGTTAGCGCCGCCGAGATCGGCGGCTGGGATCAGGACAGCGGCGAGTATGCGGACATCTGGGCGGACGGTGACATCGCTTACGTCGGGCAGTTTTTCGACAACAAGGTCCACTTTTTCGACATCTCCGACCCCACCAATCCCGTGCGGTTTCACGAGTGGATCGTCGGTGCGCCGAATCAGTTCGCGTCAGCCCAGGACGTCAAGGTCGCCAACGGACTGCTGTTCATCAGCCTTGAGTCGGATCCAAACGACGGCGTCGAGATCGTCGACGTCAGCGATCCGTTCAACCCGCAGCACCTCTCGTGGATCGACACGCCCGGCATGTCAGCCGTCCACAACACGTTCTACGACAATGGCTATCTCTATGTGGTCAACAGCAGTGATCCCGGCATCGCGATCGTCGACCTGACCAACTTCGATCCCCTGAACCCCCCCGTTCGGATTCAGCAGCATCTCTGGCTCATCCAGTCCGGTACCGCGTTCGTCCACGACATCACG
>JAJDDS010000094.1 GCA_029260195.1 Phycisphaerae bacterium | reverse complement strand
ACGCATTGGTGACCCGGACGGAGTAATCGCCGAAATCGGCGGGGTCGACCGGGGAGATTGTGAGAGTGGGGTCCGTGGCGCCGGCGACGGGATTGCCGTTCAACAACCACTGATAGGACAGGGGGGCGTCGCCGGTCGCTTCGACGGAGAACTCCGCGGTTCCGCCGTTGCAGGAGCAGCCAAACACCGGCGGAGTCACGAGATCGAGGATTTCGGCGCCGTCGCTGATGCTGACGTCGTCAACGAAGAAGTTGTCGGCGCTCTCCGCACCGATGATTCGGTAGCGAAGCTGCGCGATGGTGAGATCAGCGTCCTCCGGAAGTACGACGCAAGACCGTTCGAACGGCAGGTCGTCGTCACCACCGCCGGGATGCCGATTGATTTCGATCCACTGTCCGTCGATCGCTTTGTAATCCACGATGAGGTCTTCGCCGAATTCGGGGGATCCGCCAGTGTCGCCGGTGCGCTGCCACCAATACTCAACGCCCACTGTCGAGACGGAAGTCGCGTCGATGTAGCCGCTTGTGATGACGTCGGGGCCCGCGAGGTGCAGCGACGTCCCACCGCTGGGCTCGCCCGCGCCGAGGTTGTCGATGGATGCGCCGTCGTTGAACCAAATAGAGTCGTCCACGACGGGGCCGTCAAACGAGTCGAAGAGCGGAAGCGTTGTCGGTGGCGCCAGCGAGTCCAGGCAAATCCGGGTCTCACGGTGGCCGACGATGCCGGGAATGTTGAACACCGGGTGGAAACGATTCGCACCGGTTAGAGAGGGGTTCATCGTATAGGACGGACCGGCGCAATCGCAGTGAACGCCACCCCAAATGTGTCCGAGCTCGTGGGCGCTCACGTCGGTGGCGAAGGCGAACCCGATCTGGTTGTTGACGAGGCAGAACGCGTTGCTCGAACAGATTCCGCCGATCGTGAACGCGATCCCCGCGCAGTCCGACAGGGACTTCGCGGTAAACAACTGATGCTCGTCGACAAGGAACTCCTGCTGGTTTGCGATCCACTCGCTGCGGAACTGCGTGAGCAGTTCGCTGCAGTCGCCGGCGCCGAACGTAATGTCGTAGGGGTCGGGCTCAGCCGTTCGTACAAGAATGGTCGTGATTCTGTGCTTGATCCCAACGTCGCGCTGGTACTGAATGTTCACGCTGTTCATGACGCTGTTGATACGGTTTTCCACGGCGGCGACACCACCGCGTGCGTCGTGGAACTCTACGTCGGCGTCGCACGCCAGCTCGACCTCGCAGGGAAGTCCTTCACAGCCCGGCTCGGGCCCCTCGGGTCCGCCTTCGTCGCCGTGGCCGAGCATGGCCTGTCGTTGGTCGACCGCCGTCGCGCAGGATCGCCCATGGGGGATGGCGTCGTCGCTGGTGTAGACCACGTGCTGATCGGGCGCGGCGCCGTCCACTTCCCCAAACAGGGGCTCAATCCAGTAGGTGCGCCCGTCGTCCAAGAGCACCATGGCGCTGATTCCGCTTTCCGAGATTGAACCCGCGACGAGGGATCCGTCCCCGCCCTGCACGGTCCCGCGGACCGTGCGCACGGGCGATGGCTCGACGTTGACCAAGGAACCGTCAGCCCGCTGAACGACGACTTGGTACCGGTCGGATCGCACCGAGTGAGGCGCCACCTCGAGCACAACGGGAAACCCGTCGATCGTCACGACGATCTCTTGTGCGACGCCGGGAGTACGATCCATGTCCAGGCTCACCAGGGCGCTGCGAAGCAGGCCGAGATGTTCATTCGCCCGTTCACGCAACTCCGCGTTATCGGCGGGGGCGGCGGCTTCGACTACGGACAGCGAAAGTGCGAAGATGATCGTCGCACAGGCTGCGCCGGCAAACACCGGGGGGCGAGAGTGGTTTTTGTCAGTCCACATTGAGGAGGCTCCTGAATTCGCTAACAACGGGTGAACATCGGAAGAGCAAGATCGGCCGACCGGACGCGACCGCGCGTTTCGGCATTCATCGGATTGAACATCGTCGCATCGCGGCGTCGCACGGGTCGCTTTCGCTCGGGGTCTACAACGCCCCCGCGCCCTCGCCGACCCACCTTACGCCGCGCGATCGATCGACGCCCTTCCCAACGAGAAGCTCGACCCGTCCATTTTAGCGAAATCGGCGTCCGCATGTCAATGCGGAGGGTACGCCGTGGGCGCAATCGTTACACGCGTTACATTCCCACTTTGGGAATTGAGCGGGCGATTTCCCGATAGCGTCCGACGGGCGGCGAGTGCCGGGTGCCAAACCACGTGCGGGGTCGCCGACGATCCGTTAGGGTACCGCGTCCACGCTTGGCGGAATGGCGTGGACGCGCGCGATGGCAACTGAAAGGATCGTCGATGATTGACCCGCGGATGACCAAGCTGGCTGAACTGCTCACCCAATACTCCACCGAACTGACACCCGGCGACACCGTCCTGATCGAAGCCATCGACGTGCCCGATAGCATCACGAGCGAACTCATCCGCTGTGCTCGCGCCGCTGGCGCGGATCCGTTGGTCACCATCAAGCACAACGAAGTCATGCGCACGCTGCTCACCCACAGCAGCGAAACGCAGATGCAACTCATCAGCGACGTCGAAGCCGAGCGCATGAAACGCGTGCAGGCCTACATCGGATTACGGGGTAGCTCGAACATCTGCGAGTTGAGCGATGTCCCGGACGAAAACATGAAACTTTACCAGAAAGTCTGGTGGCGGCCGGTGCATGGCGAGATTCGCGTCCGGAAAACGCGGTGGGTCGTCCTGCGTTACCCGAGCCCCAGCATGGCGCAGTCCGCCAACATGAGCACCCAAGCCTTCGAGGATTTCTACTTCGACGTCTGCACCATGGACTACGCCAAGATGTCCAAGGCCATGCAGCCGTTGAAGGCGTGGATGGAGCGCACCGACCGCGTGCGCATCGTGGGTCCGGGGACGGAGCTGGCGTTTTCAATCAAGAACATCCCCGCCGTCGCCTGCGACGGGAAGCTGAACATCCCCGACGGCGAGGTCTTCACCGCGCCGGTGCGCGACAGCGTGAACGGGACGCTGGCGTACAACACGCCGACGATCTACCACGGCATTCCCTTTGACGACGTCCGGCTGGAGTTCCAGGATGGCAAGATCGTGCGCGCGGAAGCGAGCGACACCGACGCCATCAACAAGGTCTTCGATGCCGACGAGGGGGCGCGGTACGTGGGCGAGTTCGCCATTGGCTTCAACCCCTACATCAATAACCCGATGAAGGACATCCTGTTCGACGAGAAGATCGCCGGGTCGTTCCACTTCACACCGGGGGCAGCCTACGAGGACGACGCCGATAACGGCAACCGTTCGCAGATTCACTGGGACATGGTGTGCATCCAGACCCCCGAGCGTGGCGGCGGCGAGATCTGGTTCGACGACACGCTGATCCGCAAGGACGGCCAATTCGTCGTCGACGATCTCAAACCGCTCAACCCCGAGAATCTGAAGTAGGGCGGGTCGCGCGCCCCCCGTTTCAAAACGTGATAGACCGCCGCACGCTCCGTGATGCGTGCCGGTCGCCCCGCGCCCCAGCCCCACCGACCCCGCTGACGGCCTCAAGAAATCCTCCTGACACGAGTGGCCCTTTACCGCGTTCGTGTCCAGCATGCGCAGCACGGTGCGCCGATGCTCCAGTCGCATCCTTGATGAAACTCCGCGGCCGGCATGGCGCGCGCGAGGCGTGGCTTGCTCTACAATAGTACAGGGCCTAAACTAGCGGCGTGTCGGGGCGGGGAAGGAGAAAGGACCGAGCCATGAGAAGGTCAATCGTGTCGGGTCTGTGCTGCACCACGGTTCTGTTGGTGGGGGCGTTGTCGATCTCCGCTCGCCCGCCGGGGTCGATTCCGGTCGTGGGCGAGCCGGCTGACCGGGAATTGGCGCGCCTGCTCGTCAATCTCGAGTTGCGCACTCGGGGCGCCCTCGCCAAGCGTTACGTCGCGGCGGACGCCGCTCATCGAGCGTGGTTGGCCCATGAGCTGTTGCTGCCGGCTGCGGTGGCGGATGAGGTGTTCCACGAGGTGGTGCCGGAGGCGACCGGAGGGCGGGCGTGGGTCAAGATGATCGTGGACGAGCCGCGCAACCGGCACAACATCGGTGATGACACGACCGTGGCACTCCTCGGCGAGATCAAGAGCGGCAAAACGCAAGTTTCACGGACGACGGCGGGGGCGTATTACTACGGCGAGCCAATCAAAGCGGCGAGCACGTGCCTCGCCTGTCACGGTGAACCGCGTGGCGCGCGCGACCCGTTCTTCCCGAAGTACACTAAGAATGGCTGGAAGGCGGGGGAGATTGTCGGCGCCGTCATTGCTCGGGTCGCACCGCACGCCACGGGCGGCTAGCTGCGGGGGGGGGCGATGATCCCGAGTGTCGCGGGTTACTCGCCGACAACCTGTGCGATGATGCGGCGATCGCGCGGACGCGTGTCGAAGTCGATCAGGATGATCTGCTGCCATTTGCCGAGGGTGAGGCAGCCGTCGATCACGGGGATGGTGAGGCTGGGGCCGACGAGCGACGCCCGGACGTGGGAATGCCCGTTGTCGTCGTGCCACGTCTCCTCGTGTTGGTAGAGGGCGTTCTCGGGGGCGACGCGTTCGAAAAAATCGCGGAGATCGTGATTCACGAGGCCCGGTTCGAACTCGGTGGTAGTGATCCCCGCCGTAGAGCCCACTACGCACACGGTGACGGTTCCGGTGCGCACGTCACCGCCGGCGACCGCCCGCGTCACCTCGTCGGTCAAGTTCAGGACTTGGGTGTGTCCGCGGGTTTTGACGTGGATTTCGTGTGTCTCGACCGGCATCGGCGGCGCGTCTTCTTATGCGATCCTCACGACCGGACCCGGCGGTCGACAGTGAACGCAAGAAACGGTTTGGATTGGGCCCGCCCGGTGCGTAGAATATAGGTCGGATTAGGAGTGTGGCAAATGAACCGGGCGTTTTGCCATCGGTGCAACCATCGCAACCGGCGGGGCGGTCGGTACTGCGCGACGTGCGGCTGCCCTCTGCACGCGGCGCCGGCTGAATCGTGCCGCGCCGAGCATTCGTCGAATGGCGCCGTGCTCTCGTGGGTCGTGTTTGGGCTGGCACTGGTCGGCGCGATCCGATGGGATAGCGAAGACCGGCGCGGGGCGAATCCGTCGACCAATCGCCGACCGGCGATCGGCCTCATCATCGACCTACCCC
>JAJDDS010000093.1 GCA_029260195.1 Phycisphaerae bacterium | reverse complement strand
AGCGACGCCCGCGGATACATTGTTCCAATCCGCGAGGAGCGAATGCCCCACGCGATCCTCGACGGCCTCGACGATCAGCGGCAGATCGCCGCGCGGCAGCGCTTCGCGTCGTACCCCTGGGTCACCGTCGCACACGCCGCGCGACGCGCCTACCATTCGCACCCCGCGCTTTCCCATCTCCTTGGACGCACGGGGCGAGTCAGCGCCGATGACCTTCGCGACGACCCCGATCGCGACGATCCGTTCGCACGGCGACGTTCCAATGAACGTGTCGGAAAGACCGGTGTCGAGTGGGCCGCTGAGCGAACGCTCCGCGGACGTCGCGGGCGGCTCCGCACGAACCGTCGACAGCAAGTGGTCGAGGACGCGCCGGCGGCGGCGGGTCGGGACGTCACGCTGACACTGCGTCTTGATCTGCAAATCGCCCTGTATGAACTGCTGGCTGAGCGACTTCCCATTGTCGCCCCCGAGTCGCCGGGCGGAGCCATCGTCGTGCTCGATGTGGCATCGCGCGATGTGCTGGCCATGGTCTCCCACCCGGGATACGACGCGAACGCGTTCTCTAATCTCTACAACGACCTTCGCGACGACACCCGGACGACACCGCTGCGATTCCGCGCCGTCGCCAACTGTTACGAGCCCGGGTCCATCGTCAAACCGCTGACCTGCTTGGCTGGTTTCGGCGCGGAGATCCTCGATGTGGACACCGCGTTCAACTGCGACGGGTACTACGATCGCGAGCACTACCCCTCAAGCTACCGGTGTTGGGCTTCCCGGGGGACGTCGCAGCGCAAAGCCCACGGCGACGTCCGGGTTGCGGACGCCATCGCCGGAAGCTGCAACGTATTCATGTACCACGTCGGGGATCGCCTCGGCCCGCACCGCTTGTCCAACTACTTCGACATGGCGGGCTTCGGCCGGACGACCGGGACCGGCCTTCGCGAGGAACGCTCCGGCATCAACCCCACGCCGAGCTGGCTGATGAGCGAGCGGAACCAGCGTGCCAGCCGCGGGCACGCTCGGAATTTCGCGATCGGGCAGGGCGAGTTGGTCGTGTCGCCGGTGCAAAGTGCCAACCTCATGGCACTTTACGCCTCAGGAGTGTCAAGCGGTGTCACTTTGATCCGCGATCGTCCCCCGAACCCCGCCTGGCGACTCCCAATCGCCCCCGCCGCCTGGCGGGCCGTCCGCGAGGGCCTTTTTCGCGTCACCAACGATCCCGCCGGCACCGCGTACGTCACCGCCCATTGGGCGGGCGGCGGCTACGCGCTTTGCGGCAAAACCGGCAGCGCGACAACGTTCCCCGCGCCCACGCACTATCGCGTCGACTACACGGACGCGTCCGGAGACGCCCAACACGCGATCGTGCCGGCCAAGGTGAAGTCGCACGCCCGCGATGCCTTCCGCCGCGAACATCCCGACGCCAAGTTCGACCGTGCTTCGGACGTCCACATCGAACGGGTCTGGCCACCGCCGAAACCGAAAGGCGGCGGTGAACGACACGCGCACGCCTGGTTCGCCGGATACCTGCAACCGGTCGACACCGACGGGGCTCCGCGTCTCGACCTGCAACCGCCGGTCGCGTTTTCGGTGCTGGTCGAGTTCGGCGGTAGCGGAGGGCATACCACCGGTCCGATTGCCAAGGACATCGCGCGCATCATCACCGAGACGCTCGGTGAGGGACTCGACCCCGACGGATACGGCGAGGGCGCGTCATGAGCGGCCGCGCCCGGACCTTCTCCGAGCCCGCGTGGGCAATCATCATCGCCGTTGGCATCCTCTATTTGATCGGTTTGCTCTCGATCTACGCCGACGAAGCCGCCCATCAATCGACGCCTGTCAAGACCATCAAGCAAATCGTCAATGTCGGCGTCGGATGTGTGGCGTTTGTGGTGATCCTGCGCATGGGTTACCCGTGGGTGGGACGTTGGGCTTGGCTGATCGTTGCGACGGCTGTCATCGCGCTGGTTCCACTGGTATTGGCGCGGTATGTGTCGTTCGGCGGGCTTATTCCCGAGCGACGTGGCGCGCACCGGTGGATTCAACTTCCATTCTACAACATTCAGCCGTCGGAACTGATGAAAGTGGCTTACATTGTTGGTCTGTCCGCCTATCTGCGCTATCGGCGAAACTACCGCACGTTCTGGGGACTGATGCTCCCATTGGTAGCCTCGCTCGTCCCGCTGGTGCTGATTCTGATGGAACCGGACCTCGGCACGGCGCTTCTGATTATGCCGGTTCTGTTTGTGATGCTGTTCGCGGCGGGGGCGAAGATGCGGCACTTCGTCGGGCTTGGGTTTGTGGGACTGGCGCTGGTGCCCGTGGTGTGGTTTCAGATACAGCCGTACCAGCGTTCGCGCATTCTCGGCGTATTGCTGCAGTCCGACACTCTGAGACAGCGCATCATCGAGGAGCCCGAGAAGTACAAATTCCTCGGGACGGAGCGGCAGGCGCGCGAATGGGAGGTGGCCATCGGCATGCAGTTGGAGCGGTCCAAGGCTGCGCTCGGGTCGGGCGGGCTCACCGGTCATGGCTGGGCGCGGGGCGCGTTCGTCGAATTCGCGTTTCTGCCGGACAAGCACAATGACTTCATCTTCGCGATGGTAGGCCATCAGTGGGGGCTGGTGGGGTGTCTTTTGGTTCTCATGTGTTACGTCATCATCACATTGGCTGGGATCGAGATCGCGGCCGGTACGACCGACCCGTTCGCGAGATTGCTGGCGGTTGGCGTGGTCGCGCTGCTGGCGGCGCAGGTCCTTATCA
This sequence comes from Phycisphaerae bacterium, assembly GCA_029260195.1. GTDB lineage: Bacteria > Planctomycetota > Phycisphaerae > UBA1845 > UBA1845 > OFTM321. Next base: position 2,309 of record JAJDDS010000093.1, on the reverse strand, counting down.
ATGTGGGAATGACGATCGGGCTGCTGCCGGTGACCGGTATGACACTTCCGTTCGTCAGTTACGGCGGCAGTAGCCTGCTGACTAATTTTCTCGGCGTCGGACTGCTGATCAGTGTCTCGCGCCACCGGCCGTACTTGCTGGCGAATCGCCCGTTTGAATACGGCCCCACCGTTGGCCGCGAAGACCCCCTCCGCCCCGCGCCGGTTTTCCGCACACACCGCGCGTAACCGGCGACATTCGATATCGGGCATGTCGTGACGGCACAGCGCGTACGTACGATCCATCTGGCGCGGGGGGCGCTACGGTTCTCAGGATCAATCGAATTGGAGCCAGATGGACTTGGCGGCGTCGCGGGCGCCGGCGAAGTCGGGGGGGGGCGGGTGCGCGTCGGTGACCTTGAACGGCCGGCGGCGAGCGGCGTCGGTGACGCACTCACGCAGCCAAGCGGTCGACAAGTCGCCGTGGTTCGTCGAGACCAGCATCTCGCCGGAGCGATCCAGAAATCGGAGGGCGGTCGCGATCAGGCGGGGCATGTCCTTGGTGACCTGAAACACCCCAGCCGGTTTCTTCGTGCGCGAGAAAGTGGGCGGGTCGAGGATGATGACGTCGAATCGGTGTTCCTGTCTCTCGGCGCGCTTGAAGTACTCAAACGCATCGCAGCAGTAGAACCGATGGTCGTCGAGGTCGATGTTGTTGGCTGAGAGGTTGCCCTTCCCCCATTCCAGGTATTTCTTGGAAAGGTCGACGCTGACAGTTGATCGCGCTTTTCCGATGGCGGCTGCGACGGTGAACCCGCATGTGTAAGAGAACAGGTTCAGCACGCGTTTGCCCCTGGCGATGCGGCGCATGCGGGCGCGGTTGTCGCGGTGATCGAGGAATAAGCCGGTCATAAAGCCGTCGTTGGGCCGGACGATGTAATGGATGCCGTGTTCGCTGATAGTGATTTCGCTCTCGGCGGGTCGGCCCCAGATTGGCGAGGCGTGCTGGGCGCTGCCCGTCGGATCACGGTCGGTGGCAGCCAGTTTGCTCGCGCGGCCACGGTCCAGTGGAATGCGTTTCGCGAAGGCGGTCTTGATGCCGAGATTCTTTGCATACCACTTCGCGGCGGTGACGAGGGTTTGATCGTCGCCCTGGAACTTGCCCTGGAGGGCGTGGAGGATCAAGACGTTACCGAGTTTTTCAGCCATCAGCCCTGAGACTCCGTCGACGCTCGCGTTGAGGAGGCGGAAGGCGTCGGTTTGGTCATCGAGCAGGCAGGGCATTCGTGCAGCAAGAGCGGCATCGAGGTGGGCCTCCAGTTTGGAGTCACCGCGGGCGACGCGTTCGAAGAGTGGGGGGATGGGGGCGAAGACGCGGTGATTCGCGCCGGTCACGGGGTGTTTGAAGGTGATCTCCTCAAGGTGGAGATAGAAACGTCCGGACTGGGGCTTGCCGGGGCGCGGGTCGAACCGGGCGTCGTCGAGCACGGGCAGGCGGAGTCCGCGCAGCGCGGCGCGGACCCGCGTTCCACCGCTTTGCTGGGCGGACATGCGAACCAAGGCGCATTGATCAAACTGGCGAATGAGTTCGACCGGCAGTCGCTTCGGCGCGGCGGGCTTGGTCTTGGGCCGGGGCCGACCGGGAGGGGATCGGCGGGCGCGGTCGGCGGCCGGGGGTGGCTTTACTTTTCCGCGGACGACGGCTGCATAGGTCAGACGGGCGTCGCCGCGCTTGATGGCTTCGGCGAAGCGGTCGCCGGCGGTGGGCGTTTTCGCGAGCACTAGGACGCCGGAGGTGTACTTTTCGAGCTTGAAGCACGGTCGGAGGCCGGTTTCGGCACCGAGGGCGTCTAGGGCTTCGACCACACCGGCGGGGCGGCCTTTCTGCTGAGTATTGACCGCCAAGCCCGCGGGCTTATGAACGAACAAGTAGTGCTCGTCCTCGAAGAGGCGGGGGATGAGTTCGTCGGCGAGGGCGCGTTGATTCATGCTCTGCATGGTGGTCGTGGAGTCCCGGTACGTCAATCCTCCACGGGCGATTCGGGAAGCGTCGGCGGGCGTCGTTGCGAAGGCGAGCCCAGCTTGGACCGATAAGCCGGACTCGGACGGAGCGGTGGCCGATAAGTACGTCGAGGCGGGGCGGACGGAGCGAGATTCGAATCAGATTGGATGACAGACTTCGTATTTTGCGATGATATAATCAACCGGGATCGAAGATCGCTCGCAACGGATGGAAGAATCGCCAGGGGGGTGTAGTCAGATGGATTGGGAGTCGCTTCGGGAGCATTTTCCCGTAACACGAAACTTCAATTTCCAGAACCACGCAGCCGT
>JAJDDS010000092.1 GCA_029260195.1 Phycisphaerae bacterium | reverse complement strand
GGACTGGAGTTTCTTGAGCACTTCCGGTCCGACGACGCAGACATAGGCTGCGTTGTCGACGTCGATCGGTCCAAAGAACCGGCCCTTGTCGACGGTGTAGTTGCGGATGGACTGGAATTGCTCGGTTGCGCCGCGCAGGGGGACGAGGTCGACTTTCTCGCGTCCGTATTCCAGCGTGGACCGGCTGAAGATGAGGGGCGAGATTCGCCGGATTTTGTCGCAGCGAGCACCGACGGCGCGGATGTCTTCGACGTCTAGGTTGATCCGACCCAGCATCATCCCGCGCATCCCGGGGGGGACCCAGGGATGCACGAACATCATGTTGGTCCCGAATCCGCGCAGCACGTCGGTCACAAAGTCGCCGAACCCTTGCACGAGCGAAACGACGGTGACGGTCGACGTCACCGCGATGATGATTCCCAGCGTGGTCAGCAGGGCGCGGGCTTTGTTCGCCCATATCTGGATGAAGGCGGTGAGGACGTTGTCCCAATGACGTCCCGAGGTGCCGTCGAGCCATCCCATCGCGCGCGAAATCCACCGACGGCGCTTTCGCGCGTGCGTCGCGGGGGCGGTGTGCGTTGACGTGTTGTTGAGTACTGAATCGGTCACTCTGAATTCCGCTTCACTCGTGTCTCAGCGCGTCAATCGGATGGAGAATCGCGGCTTTGAAGGCTGGGATGACCCCGAATACCATTCCCGCTCCGGCGGAAAACCCCAATCCCAATCCGACAGACCACAGGGGAACCGTGATCTCGACCATCATTGGGTGGAGGGCTGCGATGCTGGTAATGAGGTAACCGAGGAGGGTGCCCATCGCGCCCCCAATGGTGCAGAGCACGACGGCTTCGGTCATGAACTGGACCATGATATCGCGTCGCCGTCCGCCGACACTCTTTCGCAGACCAATCTCGCGGGTTCGTTCGGTGACGGAGACCAGCATGACGTTCATGATGCCGATCCCGCCGACGAGGAGCGAAATGCTCACGATCCCAGCCAGGATGCCGGAAGCCACTTGCCGCACGCGCTCGAACTGTTTGATTTCCTGATCCTGCCGATCGATCCGAAAGTCGTCCGCCTGTCCGGGCGCGATACCGTGTCGTTTTCGGAGCACGCGGGACATGTCCGCCACGGTCGCGTCGACGTACTCCTCGCTCTCGGCTTCGGCGAGGAAATAGACCCGGTCGCGGCGCGACGGGAACATCTTCAACGCGGTCGTGTAGGGAACCATGACGGTCTTGTCCTGATCGTCTCCGAACACGCTGCCTTTGGGTTCGAGGAGCCCGAGCACGAGGAACCGATCGTCGTCGATGTGGATGTAGTCTCCCACGATGGACTCGTCGCATTCGAGCAGTCTGAGAAGCGACCGGCCGAGCACGCAGACGTAGGTTCCGTTTTCGACGTCCACCGGTCCGAAGAACCGCCCGGCGTCCACGAAGAAGTTTCGGATCGTCTGATACTCCTCGGTCACTCCGCGGACGGGGATCTCCGTGGCGACCTCGCGTCCGTAGGAGACCTCTGAGACATCGTCATACACGAAGGGCGAGCTGCGTCGGATGTGGGTGCATTCGGCGCGCATTGCCTGGATGTCGCGCATGTCCATGGTGACGCGGTGCAGGCCCGCACGACGCATGGACGGTGGTGTGTACGGGCGAGCGATGATGTACTTTGTTCCGTAGCCGCGCAGCATCTTCGACATGTAGCCACCGAAGCCCTCGACGAACGAGATCACCGTGATGATCGACGTCACTGCGATGATGATCCCAAGCGTGGTCAGGATGGAACGTCCCTTGTTGGCCCAGATTTGAATGAGCGCGGTCAGCACGTTTTGCGCGTTCCGTGACGTCGTTCCGATCACCCAGTACCACAACCGCACGGGGATGCGCCCGACGAACCGAATCACGACGCTGCCCTCTCCACGCCGCCCGCTGAAGACTGAGCGCGCGATTCTGAAGGCTCCCTCCGCTCATCCGACGCGATCATTCCATCCTTCAGCCGGATGACGCGCTCGCATCGCGCGGCGATATCCTCCTCGTGCGTCACGACGATGATGGTCTGCCCTTCGGAGTGCAGTTTGTCGAATACCGCCATGATCTCGTCGCCGGTCGTGCTATCGAGATTGCCGGTGGGTTCGTCGGCGAGGATGATGTCGGGTTCCTGAGCGAGCGCCCGGGCGATGGCGACGCGTTGTTTCTGCCCGCCGGACAATTGGTTCGGGCGGTGCGTCGCCCGGTCCAGCAGGTTAACGCGTTCGAGGGCAGCCATCGCCCGCTGCATTTTGCGCGGTAGTTGGGCGTACATCATTGGGAGCTGAACGTTTTTGAGCGCCGTCGTTCGCGGCAACAACTCAAACGTCTGGAATACGAATCCGATCTGCGTCCCGCGGATTCGGGCCAATTTGGACTGGGAGAGTTTGGAGACGTCCTTGCCGCCGAGGAAATACTTGCCGTGCGTCGGGATATCGAGGCAGCCGATGATGTTCATCATAGTGCTCTTGCCCGATCCGCTGGGTCCCATGATGGCGAGGTATTCGTTTTCCCGGATGACCAGGGATACGCCGCGCAGCGCCCGCACGATCTCGGTCCCGACGCGGTAGATCTTCTCGACGTCCCTCAGCTCGATGATGTTGTTGTGCGGGGGAGCGCTCACGGTTTCGAACTCGTAGCCACGGCACGGTCGTCGTCCTTGGATGACTTGTCCCCGTCGGCAACCTGCTCCTCGTCTTCGGCGTCTTCGCCGGCGTCGTCGGCCTTCTTCTTCTCGTCATCGGCCAGCGCGACATTCTTGCCGTCTTCGAGTTGATCGAGGCTCCGATAGGGGCCGGTGATGACCTGATCTTGCTTCTCGATTCCGCCGCGAAGCTCGACGCGTCGCGTGTCGGCGATGCCCGGCTCGACCAGTCGCACGTGGGCGACGTCGTCCTCCATGACGTACACCACTTTGATGTACTGCGCTTGGCGCGCGCGATCGGACAAGTCGAGCCCAGCCTGTTTGCGGTCGAAGTCCTCGACGATCTCGTCGGGCAGGTCCTTTCGCATGCGATGGACGACGGCTTCGACGGGGACGGTGATGGCGTCCTCGCGGTAGGCGACTTCGATCTCTACGTTGGCGGTCATGCCGGGTTTGATCCGTGACTCCGTGGACAAAACCTCGAGCAGCGTCTCGAACATGACGACGTCGCGGCCTTGCAACTTTGAGCCCTTGGACGCGACCCGCATCACGCGGGCTGGTACCGGGACGTCGGAGTCTGATTGCAGATAAACGCGTGACTTCTGGCCGGGTTGGACCAGGGGAACGTCAACTTCATCGACGCGCGCCCGGACCTGCATTTTGGAGAGGTCACTGATCGTCATGATGACGGTTCCGGGGTTGTTCATCGTTCCGGTGATGACGACCTCGCCCTGCTTGGCGCTGAGCTTGGAAATCACGCCGTCGATCGGGGATTCGATCACGGTGCGTTTCAGATCCTCCTCGAACCGCTTCTGCATCGCCTCGGCTTGGACAAGTTCCTGCTTGCGCTGCTCAACGCCCGCCGCCGCTTTCTTCCAGGTGGTCAGGTAGTCCTGCATCTCCAGGTCCGAGGTGTAATTCCCCTCGCTCAAGCGTTTCTGCCGATCGATGTCGCGCTGGGCTTTCTCAAAATCCGCCTCGACTTGGGTGATCGCGGCGCGAAGCTGGGCGATTCGAGCCTCGGCGGACTCGAGTTCCGCCCGCAGTTTGTCGTCGTCGAGCCGGCATAGCAGGTCACCGCGGCGGACGATGTCCCCTTCCTCGACCGGCATTTCATCGATCTTCGCGACGATTTCCGAGCTGACGTCCACCTCGAGGACGGCTTCGACATCGCCGGGCGCCTGCACGAGGCGAACGATTCGTTCCTTCGTGGGCGTGGTGACATTCACCGTCAGCGCTACCTCTTCGGCGATGTTGAG
>JAJDDS010000091.1 GCA_029260195.1 Phycisphaerae bacterium | reverse complement strand
GTCCGTGCTGACGACACGCAACGACGCCGGCCGCTCCGCAGACTCGACCATGCGAATGATCACATCATCGGCCGTCTCGCGGCAACTGAACTGGACAGCGACGCGCTCGGACGACATTTGCTTGGCCAACCCGGCGGACGGTGTCGCTCCGTCGAATACCAGCGCAACGCTCGCTCCGCCGCGCCGCGCCCATCCATCGATACGCCGCGCCAGCGATTCGCGCCCGATGTTCGTCCCCCCCGCGTACGCATGGACCGCGTGCAGCAGGTTGTTCCCGTCGATAATGACCGTCCGTGACATCGAGAATCCCCCTGGTCGCGTCAGGCGGTGTTGACGCAGGCTGCGACCTCGTCAGCGTCGATCGGAAGGGCTTCGGTCAGATTCTCCGGCCCGCCCGTCGCCCGGACGTGAATGTCATCCTCCAGCCGAATTCCGCCGAATCCCGAGGCGACCAAATCGTCGACGGCCGGTCGGTTGACGCACTCGGCGAACGGACCCACCAGATCGTCTCGCTCCCAGATCGCCGGAACGAAATAGACGCCCGGCTCGATGGTGACCGTCATGCCCGGCTCGAGGTCGCGGTCCAGCCGGAGGAACTTGTCGCCGAACCCGGTCCGGCGCGTGCGGCCCGCGGAGTAGCCCGCGAGGTCTCCGAAGTCCTCCATGTCGTGGACGTCCCGCCCGATCAGATGGCCAAGACCATGGTTGAAGAACAGCGTGTGAACCTTCCGCTCAGCGAGGTCGGCGGGGTCACCCCGCAGAAGGTCGGACTCGACAAGCCCTTCGCAAATGATGCGTGCGGCGAGGTCGTGGATGTCGCGGAATCGCCGCCCGGGGGCGCACTCGGCCACGGCTGCCCGTTCTGCGCGCAGCACGGTGTCGTAGATATGGCGTTGGATCTGCGTGAAGTCGCCAGCGACTGGCGCGACGCGGGTGACGTCGCTGGCGTACCCGCCGAGCTCCTCCGCGCCACCGTCAACCAGCAGCAGATTCCCGGAACGCATCGTCCCGCCGTACCCGAGGCAGTGAAGGATGTGCCCCCGGACGGTGACGATGGCGTTGAATGAGGGTGTGCACTCATTCTCAAACAGGACCGCGTTGAACGCCGCCGCCACCGACGCCTCGCGCCGGTCTGGCGCCGTGCTCCGCCATGCGGCTGTGTGGGCATCGACCGCGACTTTGGCAGCGCTTCGCATGGCTGCAAGCTCGTGTTCGTCCTTGATCAGCCGCATCTCGATAATACGCAGCATTTCGTCGGCCGTGGCGGGTTCGAGTCTCAGGGATGCAGCCCATTCGATCGTCGCCGGGCAAGGCACTGATAGAACGCCGCGACTCCGCCCGCTCAGGTGAGACTCCACGTTCTCCGGGGCGATCAATTGGGATTCACAAACCCCTGCCGCAGCGGCAATTACGTCGTCACCGGGCGATTTGCCCAACCACACGGAATCGTCCGAACCGGGCGTGGGGCGGGCGAGGCGGGCGGTGTCATCGCCATTGCCCGCAGGTTCGATCAGCCAAGCCGCGCCCTCGATGGGCGGTCCGCCGAAGTAGCGGTAGGTACTCGCCGCGCGGAACGGAAAGTCGTTGCCAGTGTAGTTTCTCGCGCGGGCGTGTCCCGCAGGGATCAGCAGCGGCCGCTCCAGCACGGCGGCAAGTTTCGCGCGGCGGGACCGAAAAACGTCGGGCGGAGCCGACATGTTGAAGGGAGACGCGGTCATGATCTTGGTCCTCATGGCGGTGGTTGGAAGCGTGTCGAACCAACGCTACCACAGCCGCCGGCGCCAGCCAATACCTCTGTAATCCGCGGGGGCCGCGCGGGCTCGAGGAAAAAAACGCGCAAAGTTCTGGAAAGACCTGCGCCGACGGGTTGTTTTCGTCCGACAAGGTGCGTATTCTCCGGTACCGGACGAGGTGGATGGAGACAAGGTGGACCTCCAAGAGACATTGCGAACGGACTGCGTCAACGACTTGGCCATGAGCGACCCGGTCTGCGTCGGCCCCAATGAATCGATCGCTGATGTCGTCGCCAGGATGCAGGCTGAGCAGGCTGGCTGCGTCATCATACATGCGGGCGGGAAACCGATCGGCTTGTTTACCGAACGCGATGTGCTCAAGCGAGTGTTAGCCACCGGATTGTCCCAGAGCGCAGCGATCGAATCGGTGATGACGCCGGATCCGGATACCTTGTTCCGGACCGACAGCGTCGCGGAAGTCATTAGCAAGATGCATACCGGCGGGTATCGGCGCATGCCGGTTGTCGATGAGTCGGGGGGTATCCTAGGGGTGGTTTCGGTGAAACGCGTTGTGCAGTATCTGGTCGAGCATTTCCCCGAAGCCGTCTACAATCTCCCGCCGGACCCCGCCATGAACGCTACCGCAAGAGAAGGGGGCTGATTCCCAGTCAGCGACATCAGCACCGCCATCGCTTTTTTGAGTTGAGGAGCCTCGAACGTAATGGCCGCACCAACGGCAACCCCCACCGCCAAGCCCACGGAGATCATTGACAACATCACGGTTCGTTTCGCCGGTGACTCCGGTGACGGCATGCAGTTGGCGGGCATGCAGCTTACCAACACCTCGGCGATTTTCGGAAACGATATCGCAACGTTACCGGACTTTCCCGCCGAGATCCGCGCGCCAGCCGGCTCGCTCGCGGGCGTCAGCGGATACCAGATCCACTTCAGCGAGCAGCGCATCCACACGCCCGGCGACGGTTGTGACGCACTGGTGGCTATGAACCCTGCCGCGTTGAAGACCAACTTGGACGAACTTGCGATCGGCGGAACGTTGATCGTCAACGAGGACGCCTTCAACAAGGGAAACCTCGCCAAGGCGGGCTACGAGAACGATCCGCTGGCCGATGGCTCGATGGGGCGCTACCGCCTGCTCAAGGTCAAGATCGATCAGTTAACCACGGAAGCCGCCCAGGACACCGGACTCACCAACAAGGCGGTGTTGCGGACCAAGAACTTCTTCGCGCTCGGCTTGATCTACTGGATGTACGGGCGCCCGATGGACCCCACGCTCGGCTGGATCGAATCCAAATTCAAGAGTGTCCCCGCCGTGGCGGAGGCGAACACCAAGGCGCTGAAAGCCGGGTACTTCTACGGCGAGACTACCGAGGATTTTGCGGTCCGCTACGAAGTTCGCAAGGCTTCCATCCCCCCGGGCAAGTATCGCAAGGTCACCGGCAATGAAGCCGTCGCGTTGGGACTGGTCGCGGCGTCCAAGCTCGCGGAGAAGACCCTCGTCTATGCGTCCTACCCGATCACTCCGGCGAGTGACATTCTGCACGAGCTGGCACGTTTCACCCATTACGGGGTCAAGACGTTTCAAGCCGAGGACGAAATCGCCGCCATGGCCGCGGTGGTCGGAGCCGCGTTCGGTGGGGCTTTGGCCGCGACCGGCACAAGCGGCCCGGGGCTGGCGCTCAAGTCCGAAGCCATCGGGCTCGGTGTGATGACCGAGTTGCCGATGGTGGTGGTCAATGTTCAGCGCGGCGGTCCGAGCACGGGTCTGCCAACCAAAACCGAGCAGGCGGACTTGTTGCAGGCACTGTGGGGTCGCAATGGTGAATGTCCGGTGGCGGTGATCGCCGCCCGAAGCCCCAGTGACTGCTTCGACATGACGCTCGAGGCTTTCCGCATCGCGACGCACTTCATGACGCCGGTGATCCTGCTGTCCGACGGGTATCTCGCCAACGGTGCCGAACCATGGAAAGTGCCGGCCATCTCGGCGCTGCCGGATATGCACGTCGGTCATCCGAAAGGAAACGGCGACGAATTCAAGCCCTATGCTCGCGACGAGAATCTTCGCAGGCCGTGGGCTGTACCGGGAACACCCGGGCTGCAACATCGCATCGGCGGCCTCGAGAAGGCGAATATCGACGGCAACGTTTCGCACGATCCCGTCAACCACGAGGAGATGGTCAGACTGCGTGAACGGAAGATTGCCGGCATCGCCGACTCGATTCCCGAGCAGGAGGTCGAAGGTGATCTCGGCGGGGATCTGCTGGTTGTCGGTTGGGGCAGCACATATGGCGCGATCGTGACCGCCGTCGAGCACGCAAACGCCAAGGGCAATCGCGTCGCGTGTGCCCACATTCGTTATCTCAATCCCTTCCCGAAGAACCTGGGCGACGTGCTCCGGTCCCACAAGAAGGTGCTCATCCCCGAAATGAACCGTGGACAACTGCTCATAAAGATTCGTGCCGAATACCTGGTCGACGCCATTGGCTACCACAAAGTGCAAGGCCGGCCGTTCCGCATCGCCGAGATCGAGCAGAGAATAGACGAAGTGCTGAAAGGCTGAATACATGGCCGTCGACGTGGAAGTAAAACAACTCACCCCCAAGGACTTCGCCAGCGACCAGGACGTGCGCTGGTGCCCGGGATGCGGGGACTACTCGATCCTCGCTCAAGTCAAGAAGATCCTTCCGCTTCTGGACGTCCCCCTCGAGAAGCTGGTGTTCGTTTCCGGTATCGGCTGTTCGAGCCGTTTTCCGTATTACATGAACACCTACGGCGTACACAGCATCCACGGGCGGGCGCCCGGAATCGCGACCGGGATCAAGCTGGCCCAGCCGGACCTGCAAGTCTGGATCGCCACGGGCGACGGTGATGCGTTGAGCATCGGCGGGAATCACCTGCTGCACGCCATCCGCCGCAACGTAGACGTCAACATCCTGCTGTTCAACAACCGGATCTACGGTTTGACCAAGGGGCAGTACTCCCCGACTTCTGAGCGCGGCAAGGTGACGAAGTCGTCACCGGCGGGTTCGGTGGATTACCCGTTGCAGCCACTGTCAGTAGCGATCGGCGCCGAGGCGACGTTCGTCGCCCGGACCCACGACGTGAACGTCAAGCACCTCGCGGACGTGCTCGAACGCGCCGCCCGTCACAAGGGCACGTCGTTCGTCGAGATCTACCAGAACTGCAACATCTTCAACAACCACGCCTTCGAGTACGCCACCGGAAAGGACACCAAGCACGACACGACCATCGTCTTGGAGCACGGGCGTCCGATGATCTTCGGTAAGGACCGCGACAAGGGCATCCGCCTCAACGGCCTGACCCCTGAGATCGTCCAGCTCGGCAACGGTGTCAAGGAGGACGACCTCCTGTTCCACGACGAACGAGTTCCAGAACCGACGCTAGCGTATCTGCTCAGTCGAATGTACTACCCCGAGTTCCCCGAGCCGATCGGAGTCTTCCGGGCGGTCGATCATCCGACCTACGAGGCGATGCTTGGCGAGCAAATCGAGACGTCAGTCAAGTCGAAAGGTGAGGGAAGCCTAGAGGAGCTACTCTCGGCCGGTGACACATGGGTCGTCGAGTGACTGAACCCCGTCACAGGCGTGTTGCGGCGGTTCTTGGACCGCTTTGACTGGTGATAGGACGCCCGACCGCATATGATGAAGACCGCATGGGCGCCGGACCGACGAGTCCATGTCGCGTGCTGGATCATCTTCGTTGGCCGGAGCTTATCACCACGCGCGGGTGGCCGTGTTTGAGAAAGGAGGACGACTGTGAAGTGCCCGTCCTGTCACACTGAAAACATCGAAGGCGTGGATCAGTGCGCCGAATGTTATACCGACCTACGACAACTCGACCATCCGTCCGGACGCACGTCGCTTGAGCGCCGGATGATGACCGACCCCATCGCCGATCTCATTCCCTCGGACCCACTCACCGTTACCGAAGAGACGTCCGTGCGTGATGTGATCGCTCGCCTCATCGACACCGGGCGCAATTGCGCCATGGTGATTGGCGCATCCGGCGACATGCGCGGTCTTTTTACCGAGCGCGACGTGCTGCTGCGCCTCGCCCATCGCTACGCCGACGTCGCCGACCGTCCGGTCAGCGAGTTCATGACGCGTGATCCTGAGCGGGTCCGACCCGACGACACCATTGCGTTCGGGTTGAATCGGATGATGGTCGGGGACTTTCGCCATATCCCCATCGAGCGCGACGGGGAGGCGCTCGGCGTGGTCAGCGTCAGGCACATTCTGGGCTACATTCAGGCGTCGCACCCGGACGCCGTAGCCGTTCCGGAATGATCGTTCCCGCTTCTCGATTCTGGACGGTGGTCGCCGGTGACGTCTGTTCGATGTCGGCGTTCGCATCGCGAATCTCGTCGAACTCGCCGGCGCACCGCAGAAACGCGTCCACCAACGTGGGATCGAAATGTTCGCCGGCGTCCGACCGGATGATCTCGACCGCTTGGTCGTGTCCGGACGCATCCTTGTACCGACGCTTGCTCGTGATCGCGTCGTAGGCGTCCGCTAGCGCGATAATGCGAGCCGACAGCGGGATGGCCTCGCCCGCCAGCCCGTCCGGGTAGCCGTCGCCTTGCCAGCGCTCATGGTGGCTGCCGGCGATTTCCATGCACATCATCAGAATCGGCACACGCCCCGTTTTGGTCATCGCGGATTCGATGACGTCGCGCCCGATGCGACAGTGGTCCTGCATGGATCGGTACTCGTCGGCCGTCAGCTTGCCGGGCTTGCAGAGGATTTCGTCGGGCACACCGATCTTGCCGATGTCGTGCATGGCGGCTGCCCGGTGAATGTTCTCGATGAATTCTTCGTTGACGGTTTCGCGATACTCGGGGTCCGATTGAAGCTCCCGCGTCAGAACGCGGGCATAGAGGCGGACACGCTCGAGATGGTTGCCGGTCTCGTTGTCGCGGTACTCCGAGAGTCGGCCGACCGTCATCAGCAGCACATTGACCGACTGGTCCAGTCGTTCGCGATGGATCTGGTTGTGGAGGGCGATAGCCCCTGAGTCAGCGATCGACCGGATGCATTCGACCTCCTCCGGCTCGAAGCGTCCACCGCCGGCTTTGTCCGTGATGCTGAGGACGCCGAGGTTCTCCTCGCTGGTCATCAGCGACGTCGCGATCAGCGGCGTGCTGACAAACGAATCGCTGACATACGGACCACCGGAGTCACCTTCGCATTCGATCGTGCTGGCGACATAGGTCTTGCCGGTGAGGAAGACCTGGCCGGCGATGCCCTCGCCGGTGGGGACGCGGATGCGCCGAACTACGTCAGAATCGATGCCCACCGCCCGGGCGCAGCGCAGTTCATCCCGCGTCGTGTCCTTGAGCAGGATCGAGACCCGCTGGCTTCCCGTAACCTGCCGCACCGCGTCGATGACCAAGTCCATGATTTCGTTTCGGGTTCCGGCTTCGTTCAACGAGCGGGTGAAGTGGTATAGTGTGCGCAACCGGCCGGTGCGCTCCTCGACCTGCGTCGTGAGTTGGTCATTGACGTTGTCGAGTTCCAGGCGCGTTTGCCGCAGCCGATGGACCGTCCGAATGCGGGCCAGGAGCTCGGCGATCTCGAACGGCTTCACGATGTACTCGTGCGCGCCCGCCTCCAGAGCGAGGACGACATGATCGGTGTCGGTACGAGCCGTCAACATGATGACCGCGACGTCCGCAGTGTCTGCGTTCTCCTTGATCCGCTGGGTCGCCTCGATCCCATTCATCCCGGGCAGACCGACGTCCATCACCACGACATCCGGTTGGAAATCCGGGAGCGCCGCCAGCGCGGACTCGGCGTCGGAGGCCTCCTCAGCTACATAGCCAGCCGCGGTGAGGTGGGCACGGAGGACAAACGTCAGCTTCGGGTCATCGTCAACCAAGAGGATTCTCGCGCGTTGGGTTTCGCTCATAGCCATCCGACTTTCAATTCGGTTTGCGTGGATCGCGTGCGTGTGGTCCCCGACCTCTCTTCCCCCATCGACCGTTGATCGGCGTACGATGAGGTCGACAGTCCATTCTGATGCGATGCCCTGGGCGTGCCGTTGACGCAAGAGGGTTGCACTGCGGCGTATGCGGACGATCGATACGATCGGCACAGGCGGATCATGCGGGTAAGACGCCGATGGGGGACTCCAAGTCTGGAATCCGCGCGATCGCACGTCGACTCGCGGGCGCTCCGCGCCGACCACCCATGACGGCATCTGATGCCGAAAACCTCGTGGACGATCGCGCGAAAACTCCTTGTCTGCGTTAACTGCTTAACCGGCAATTGGTTATGGCCATTCCAGAGTGACAGGAACGGTCCGGCGGGTGGAGTCACCGCTCCCGACCACGACGATGGCGACCTGACGCCGTCGCGGTTATCGGATGTGAATTGGCGTCCGTTTTGAGTTCGTTTGGCCTGGCCGGTCAGGTGTCGAATCCGGGTTTTTCGGAGGCGAATAATCCTGTGACAAAAATTCCTGAACGTGGTGGAAATTCCAAACCGATCCCTTATAATGTGAAGTGGACGGGGGTTCACCTCGGTCCAGATAGAGGCAGGCGCAGCCGTTCCCCCACAGCGGGCGCTGGCGGCGCTTTCCACTCAAAACTTGTCTTCCACTCGCTGCGGCACCCTTAGACCGCGCCAATACAAACGGGGTGCCGCACGCCTTTTTTACTTAGCGAAGATACGCGAAACCTCAGTAGCTCAGGCCTGTTTTGCGTAGATGGACGAAGGGCGCCGCCTCCGTGTCCCCGTCCCCAGCGAGAACCTCTCCCAGGTACAGATGGTGATCGCCCGCTTCAACCTTGGCGGAGACCGAGCACGCGATGTGGACGATCGCTGAATCCAGAACAACGCCAGCTTCATGCGTGCGGGTCGCGACCCCGTCGAACGCCGGCTCGTTCGGTGCGAAGCCCTTGCCGAAATGCTTGAATAATTCCGGGGTGTCCGTCCCCACGATGTTCAACACGAATCGCGCCGACGCGTCGATTAGTTGCTCGATGGGACGCCCGCGTTTCACGCACACTGACACCGTTAACGGATCGAATGATGCCTGCTGTATCCAACTCGCCAGCATCCCCGTCGATCGCTCTCCATGCGCCGCCGTCAGAATCGCCATGCCGCTCGGGATCCGACCCACGGCTCCGGCGGTCCCTCCGCTATCAACATTCGTACCCATGGCAACCTCTCATAAGTTCTTGTGGGGAAACAGGTTACTAGTGGCGGGTTTCGCGTCCGAGCTCCTTCTCGATTCGTTCGATCTTCGACGCGAGCCGCCCATCTGTCCCGCCTCGGTAGTCCACCTTGATCGAGCAGGTGATCCGCTCGCAGTCGGCGCTCATCCGTTCGAAGCACGCCCGCACCACCTCGAAGCAGCGGTCCCACTCGCCTTCAAGCACGGTGCCCATCGGATTGACGCGGTAGGGCATGCCGCTGCGATCGATGATGTCGATCGACCTGGCGACGTAGCGGCCGACGCTCGCACCCTTGTCCATCGGCGACATGGAGAACTCGACGAGCACGGACATGGTTTCACCTCGCTTGAGGGGCTGCAGTTTGGACCGCGCGCGTTCGCAGCCTAGACGTTGAACTTGAAATTGATGACGTCCCCGTCTTGGACGGCGTACGTCTTGCCCTCCTGCCGGACGGTCCCGGCAGCCTTGGCAGCCTTCATATCTCCGGCTCCGATCAGGTCGTCATAGGCGACGGTCTCGGCGCGGATGAACCCGCGAGCGATGTCGGAGTGAATCTTGCCTGCGGCTTCGACCGCGTCGCATCCGCGGCGTACGGTCCACGCGCGCACCTCGTCCGGCCCCACGGTCAGGAACGACCCCAGCCCAAGCGCTTCGTAGCACTTACGAATGAGGCGATCACGGGCGGGGTGGCTGACGCCCAGGTCAGCCAGAAACGCCGGTCGGTCGGCGGCGTCCAACTGGGAGATGTCCAACTCGGTGAGAGCACATAGGTTGATCGCACCGACGGTGTACTGCGGCGCGGGCGGATCTGGTTTGGCTGCATCTTCTTCGGATACGTTGTAGACGATCAACTGAGGCTTAAGGGTCAGCAATCCGAAGCTGGCGATCGCGCGGAGATCGTCGGGGTTGGTGAGGAAGACGCTGAGCGGTTTGGATTCCTCAAGTGCGTCCTTGCAGGTGGTCAGCAGTTCGAGCTCGCGTTTTTCCCGATCGTGGGTCTTGGTTGGCTTTTTCAGGGCCTTATCGAGCTTCTCTACGCGGTTGGATACCGTCTCAAGGTCCGCGTATACGAGTTCTTCGCGGACCTCGGCGAGGTCTGCTTCGGGATCGAGCCGATCCCGATAAGCGGGGATCGCCGCGTTCTCAAACGCGCGGATGACGATAGCGAGGAGATCAACCTGGCGGATGTCTGGCGAGTAACGCTTGAAGTCGTCGACGCCCTTCTGGTCCGCGAGTGAAAAGCCCGGAACGTCGATATACTCGAGGGTGGCTTCGGTGACCTTCTTCGGATTGTACATTTCCGACAACACCGCAAGTCGCTCGTCGGGCACCTTGACGATGGCGTGTCGAGCCTGCGGCATCGCTGCGGCGTCGGGGACCAGTCCGGTGACAGATCCGGCGAGAGCGGATTTTCCCGAGAGGGGGAGGCCAAGAATCGCGGTTTTCACGCTTCGCTCCGTTTCACGAGGCGTGATTGTAGGTTCGGTGGCCACGGGGTCAACACGGCGGATGGGGTCGCCCCGGGCGGGTCGTGTACGCGAGGCTGGGGGACATGGGCAAGAGAGACATCAAGCTCACCGTTGCCCGCGTCCAATAAGTGTCGTATGATTGTGGGGCGATGGCCAGAGGCTGGACGGTGGACGGGTATCTTTAGCCATGAACGATTGGTATGACGCCGAACAGCGTGCGGAACGAGCACAACAGTTGTCTGAATCCAGACGATGGGCGGAGGCCCTCGCGGAGATTGACGCTGCGCTCGATGTCAATCCCGCCAACGTGTCCTGGCTGGCCCATCGCGGTTTCATCCTCGATCAACTCGAGCGGACCTCGGAGGCCGTCCACGCCTACA
>JAJDDS010000010.1 GCA_029260195.1 Phycisphaerae bacterium | reverse complement strand
GAGGATATCTTTGACCTCAGCGTCAACCGCATCTGCCAGCTATTTCGCTGTTGAAGCGATTACGTGATTTCCGTCCATCCCCGTCTTGCAGGCGTGACTAACGGTGTTCTTGTCCAGGCCAGTGTCCTTCACGAGTTGGGATTGGGACAACCCTTGCTGAGTCATTCTCATCCGGAGTTCTTGTCCACTGATCAGAGGCATCCCAAAGTTGTCCGATTCTCAGATTCCGATGTCGTTCAGTAGAGCTTCATAGCCGTCATTGGCTAGTCTGGGGCTCGTCGAGTCGACATCGTTAGACCGTAGCCCTGGCGCCAGGACGACCCTCGAAAAACCTTAAACATGGAGGCTCGTTCTGATGAAGACTGTAACAAATGAAGGCAAGGTCGTGAAGCGCGAAAGCGACGCGGCAAGGCGCCGCCATGCGCCCTCACGCAAGATGACCGCGCGCAGCGCGGCCGCGGGAGCCGTGCCGTCTCTAGCCCGGCGTGAAGGGAAGAAGGCCGTTTGGTCCGACCCTCCGAGTTCGCGAGGCACTAGGACGGCCGGGGCGAACGCAAATCTCCTCCTCGAATGCTACGAAAAAGGCGTCTTCGTGCTCCTGGAGCTTCAGGAGGCCCTGTTCAAATGGTGGGAGGTGGATTTCGCGTGGTGTTTGCCAACCGACGCCTGTAGATGGGCGTGGGGAGGGTGCTCTGGAGCCGCCCATCTCAATATGGTGATCACGAAGGCACCGAGGACGTTCCTCTCCGCTTTACTCACTCGGTTCGAGCCATTGACCTATTGGGGCATGGTGGAGGCGGATCCTAGCTTCGAGGATACGGAGCCGTGCACCTTTGTTGCACGCGCCAGCCGCTGCAATGCGCTTCTCCCGGAGGACCTCCGGCGGCGCGATCCTCTCTTCAGGTACGTCGCGCTCGCGTACACGCCCCCGCTGCCGGCCTACCAAGTTGTGCCCGGGCGGACGACGCTTGTGATAGCGCGCGTGCACGCCGACAATGGGACATCGCCTCCCGCGGTTAACTGGCGAGACTTTCCACCCATGGCCTTCCGCGTCTCGGGTCGCAGGAACAAAAGTCGGCGAAGGCAGGGCACGTGAGTGGGCGTCGTGTTGTGAAGCTACCATCGGGGAGCTGGGCCAACCACAAGGCCTGACTCCCCTCTTTCTCGCGCGCCGGTTCAATCATCGCTCCCACGTCGGCGAAGCCTACGAATGCCCCAAATCGTGATGAGTATCATCGCCACGGCGGCACCATCCCAGAGAAGGCTTGGAGATCGCCCGCCGATCAGAGGGAGCGTATCGAGAACAAAAAAATCCGCGCCGGACCGTACGAAGTTGAGGATAGCCGCAAAGAGCAGCAACAAGGTAACGATTACGAACGCTCTCATGACCAAAGCTCCCGTTCAAACTTCTCCACCAACTGGAAATCAACGCGCGCGCCGAACTCCGAACCCCACCGCGGCGACAGCTTTTTCTGGAGCGATACGAGCCGCGACTTGAGCGGCGCCACGATCGTGACCCTTTCGACGGGAGTGTCAGGTGTGGTCAGTGAAGCGGTAAGATGAGCGTCGAGGTTTACATCGCAAGTCACCACGCACTCGAACGCATGATAGCTTCCGTTCACTCGCCATACCGCGTCGCACCGGTGATTTGTTTTCGGCACGGTCCACTCGCATTGGGCGTCGTATCCGCGCCCTCGACCGACCATGCATATCCAATTGGCGAAACAGATATGGACCCATGACCCACCGCCGCGGAGTTTCACGGGTGGCTTGCCGAACAGCTGTGTCGCGGCGGCGAGCAGTTGTATCAACCACAGCGCTTTTCGGCCGACACGAGTCTTGAAGATGTTGGCGTAGCGCTGTTCCTTTACTTGGCGGAGCATCGCTTCGCGAACCGGCGGGGTCGGGGGCTCATTCATGCGCTCGAACAAGCGCGCGGTGGGCCAGTACGGATGCATCGATGCGAGATACAACAACTCGCGAGACTTGGCCGACAACTCACCGTACCGTTCCTGATTTCGACGTTTCGCGGCGTTGCGGTAGTCGGCCGCAGCCGATCCTAACGCTCGCAAGACCTCCGGCATGTCCGAGATCGGCTTCGAAGGCACGTAGTCGTGCTCATCATCGCGTGTGACCACCCTCCGGCATGGCGGCACGTACTCAATTCTTGCGAGCATCGGGTGTGGCCAAGGCCCTGGTACGCGCACGATACACTCGCCCTTGTCCAACTCGCCGATCAGCTCGTCGGGACCGCTACCGATGCCGAGTGTTCTCGCCGCCGCGGTCCTCGCGTCGGAATCGGCATTCCTGAAGATGAAATGGTGCGTTGCGGAATTCAAAATATGTCGGCTTACGGTTCCCAACAATCCCAGGCCAAGGACGACCCCGATCCCGAGCTCGCGCCCCTGTCGAAGAAGGCGGGCAATCGGCGAGAGGCTGCCTTGCGGGAATGTTTTCTCCGCGTCGTACGAAACAGTGTCGTCGCTTTCGTCAAGCACGAAGATGACGTCAGGGTCATCGACGCGGCGCCGGCTGTGAAGTCGTCCGAACAGCACCTGCGATGCGAAAAGGTCGGTTACGAAATGCCCCAACCATGGTGGTTCAATGTTGGTCATCGCGATCACGACACTCTTGCCCAGGGCGATGATGTCGCGCTCCAGGTCCAGGCCGCGAAATGCCTTGAACAACTTGCCCGAGGCGTACGTTGCCGCAAAAAGATTCTGCCGAGCCGAAGCCAGATAATGGTCCTTCTCGGTGACGGCCGCTTTGGGCAACCGATCTGAGCCCTCCAAGAGCAACTCGAAGTTCGGAAAGGATGCTCGATCGGTCGGTTGGGGATTGAGCGAGGCTACGAGGATCGTCACTAGATGTACGATTGTCTTCCAACTCGCGATCAAGCCGGAACGAATACAGAACAGAGTCGCGATGACGTTGATCCATACCTCCCTAGGAACAGAGGGGGGTGGCTGCAGACCGAGGCGCAGCGCCCCGTGTGCGTCGTAGAGACACCAACGCGAACCGAGTCGGTCAGGGATGTCCTGGTAGTCCAACTTGCGATCGAGAATAATGAAACTCAGCGGCCGCTGGCGTGCGTCGCTTAAACGGTCAGCCTCGATGACGAATCGTCGAATGCCGACCGTCTTTCCGTACCCCGTCGTACCCGCAAAAATGCAGTGGGTCGGGCCTTGTAGAAAGGACCCGATCGGCACGTCCGGAGCTTCGATGCACCTACCGAGCACCACCGAAGGCGGTCCGTCCGGGTAGATCTCCTCCATTTCTGGAGGGCGCGGCAAAAAATTCGACCTGCGCTCGATCTCATCGATCACGAGCTGGAGGCGGACCACATAGGCCCGCGCCAGATCCTCGCTCATCATGCCCCGTTCGATGAGCATCCGAGCGGTCTTGGCTTCATCGCTTCGATTGTCCAGGCGCCAGCGCTGGATCTGGTCGTAAAGGTAGCGAATGTGGGGGCTCATAACTGCTCCTCCCGCCGCTCGAAAAAGAGCGGCCGCAGCGCTCGCTGGATTCGAAACCGGCCTGCGCATTTGAGGCACCGCCAGTGCTTGCCATGCATAGACCGATGGCGCGGGCATGTCACGACCCCGCACTGCGCGCAAACCCGGGCGTTGCGCACTGATAGAAGGCCGTGGTTGGGCCGGGTGCGTGAGAAGAGCGACACGCGCGGATGCCGGCATTCAGCGCAGCTTGTCAATAGGATCGGATTGGCCTGTTTCATCATCGACGGATTCCAGACCAGCCCGTCCACCAGCTGGATGTAATCATCCAGTTCGAACTCGAACATCGT
>JAJDDS010000090.1 GCA_029260195.1 Phycisphaerae bacterium | reverse complement strand
GTAGGGCTTGCCGATGATCCGGTCTGCGATCACAGCCGCTGGCTCGACGGAGGGAACCTCCTTGAGAAATCGTTCAATCTGCAAGCCGACCTTGTCTAGTGCATCAAGGCTCGGCCCCTTGACTTTGACGCCCATCGGCGCGCGCATTCCGCTTTGAAGCATGACGATTCGAGCGGCAATCGGCTGAAGTTTCGGCGCGGAGGTCGTGCCCGGGAGTTTCCCAGCTGCGACAATCGAGTCCCAAATGTCGTTAGGTTCGTTGACCCCTGACCATGCCTCGCGTCCGGGGTTGAGCGCAGGATCGAGCGCCGGCCGCCACATCCGAAATGGCATTCCAGCCGGCTCCTCGATCAGCTTACCCTGTTCATCGCGTGCGAACGTACCTTGCACGTAATACGGTTCGCCGTCTTTTGCCGGGATGGGCTCGCCATCCTTGTCGCGAAACAAATCCTTCTCGGTCTCGTCGAAGCGAAACGCCAGCCGGTGCCCGGAATGGTCCGTCATGTATTGTGGATGGTAGTTGATGACCGTTTCGATCATGGACAACGGCGCGGGATCGAGTGGGCTCTCGACCCGGCCGAGCTTGCCCACGGCCAGAGAGATCTCCGGCACTTGGTTGAAGGAGATGTCCTGCTTTTGCAGGATGTCGATCACCTCACCGATGGACGCGTGCGGCATCGTAACCGGCATGTAGAGGTATGAACCCTCGTCAAGCGGCGGCATAAACTCCTTGCCCAGCCCGGGGAACTTTCCTGCAAGATACGTGGCCGGTTCTGACTCTCGCGCTATCGATGGCATCCACGCAAACAAATCGTCAAACCCGCGCCAGACCATTCCGCCGGCGATCACGATCATCGCCGGCAACATGAGGAAGGTCACCTTGTGGTCCAGGGCCCACCTCAGCACGTGGGGATACGCCGCTTGGAAAAGTTGAAACACGAGTAACAGTGCGCCGATCGTTCCGCCCACGAGAATGGCGTTACGCCACAGGCCCTTTTCGGGTCCGATCGGCAGCCACGACTGCGTGAGCAGGAGCAACACCGCACCAACAACGACGGCGTTGGCCAGCCAGGGACCTAGCTTGCGAAGGGCTTGAGGCAACTTCGGTTCGAGTGAGCCGTACACGCCGATGAGCACAAGCAAACCGCCTGGCCACCACCACCCGTAGCCGAACGCGAACACAGCACCAACGATGGCCAATATTGGATAGAAGAGCCACGTGCGACTGCGCCGACCGTCACTGGCTCGCGTAAACAGAATGTGCGCTGCAGGAGGAATGATGGTCAACGCCACGATGACCGACGCGATCAAGGCATAGGTTTTCGTAAAAGCAAGAGGCCGAAACAGCTTCCCCTCGGCCGCTTCCATGGTGAAGACCGGAAGGAAGCTGACAACCGTCGTTGAAACCGCAGTCAGAATAGCACTTCCGACCTCACTTGACGCCTGATAGATGACCTCGAGCCGGTTGGCTTTCGGGTCGGCCTCGTCCAAGTGTTTCAGGATGTTCTCGCAAACAATGATCCCCATATCGACGATTGTGCCGATGGCGATGGCAATCCCCGAAAGCGCCACGATATTGGCGTCCACGCCGGTGGAGCGCATGGCGATGAAGCACATCAAAACCGCCAACGGCAGCAGGCCCGAGATGAGGATCGAGCTACGCAGGTGGCGCACCATGACGACGACGACGATTATGGTCACGAGGATTTGTTGCAGTAACGCGTCGCTTAGCGTCCCCAATGTTTCGTAGATCAGACCCGTCCGGTCGTAGAAAGGCACGATCTTGACCTGACTTACGGTTCCGTCTTCCAGTGTCTTCTGTGGTAATCCCGGAGAAATCTCCTCGATCATCGCCTTGACGTTCTTGATCGCCGCCAGCGGGTTCTCGCCATAACGAACGACCACGACCCCGCCGACGGCCTCCGCACCCGCCTTATCCAACACGCCCCGTCTCAGCCCCGGCCCCAGCGTTACGTTGGCGACATTACGGACGAAGATAGGTACATTGTCATTGACTTTGACGACCGCGTCCTCGATGTCTTCGAGCGTCTCTACGAAGCCCAGCCCACGAATGATGTACTCAACGCGATTGACCTCGATGGTTCGTGCGCCGACGTCCACGTTGGACATCTTGACGGCCATGAACACCTCTTCGAGCGACACCCCGTGGGCGCGCATCGCGTCCGGGTCCACGTCGATCTGGTATTCTTGAACATAACCCCCAACAGAGGCGACTTCGGAAACGCCCTTGGCCGAAAGGAGTGAGTAGCGAACGTACCAATCCTGAATCGTACGGAGTTCGTCGAGACCCCAGCCGCCGGTCGGGTTGCCGTCCTTGTCTTGCCCTTCCAGCGTGTACCAATACACTTGTCCCAGCGCCGTCGCGTCGGGGCCCAGGGCGGGTTGCACTTCATTGGGAAGCGTGCCGGCCGGCAAGCTGTTCAGTTTCTCCAGCACGCGAGAGCGAGACCAGTAGAACTCCACCTCTTCTTCGAAGATGACGTAGATGAGCGAGAATCCGAAGAGAGAGTAACTACGGATGGTCTTGACGCCGGGAATGCCCAACAGCGATACCGTCAGCGGATAACCGATTTGATCCTCGACATCCTGTGGCGATCGGCCCATCCACTCCGTAAAGACGATCTGCTGGTTCTCGCCGATGTCCGGAATGGCATCGACCGGCATGGGATCTCGGGGAAGGCCCCCCAGCTCCCAATCGAACGGTGCCGACATCAACCCCCAGCCGATGGTGAACAGCATGAAGAGGAGGACGACCAGCTTGTTCTCGATGCAAAACCGGATGGTCTTGTCGATGATAGAGGGTTGTGATGGAGGACGCTCCAACGGGCTACTATCGGCCATCGTTCGCACCTCCCGCCGAATCTTGCCCGATGGTTTCCTTCTTCACGCCGCAGCGGAACATGGCTGAGCCGAAATAAGGATTCTCGGTTTTGTCTTTCCTCTGTAGCCAGTCCCCACCGCGATCGCCAAACGCCATGGGGCAGTGGAATCGATGGACCGTTTCCGTTGCGACGCCGTAACACTTGGCGGCTACGATCATGGATTCTGAAAGTAGCGCGAAGGCAGCGCGGGCGGTTTGGATATCGGCGGAGCCGGCAATGTCGGAAGCCGCCCTCCTCATACCGTCCGCCTCTTTCATCCAAGCCATATGTGCCTGTCCGGTTAGCAGACTCATGTCCACCCCAGCAAGGGCCTTATGCAGCTCAGCAGCAGCGTCCTGCGCCTGTTTGTGTTTGTCGTGGCTGAGAGCATCTTGGGTCTTCAAATAGGCTGCGAGCACGGGACTAAACTCACCCGCAAACGCCGGTGGGATGTTCAACTTCAGCCCGTCCGGCTCGTCGAGGTCTTGTCGTGGTGACGGCATGGCGTCGGTCTTGGCGCTGCCTTCGTGTTGCTTATGGCCGTGGTCGTGAGAAGATGCCGGTTGTCCTCCTTTGGGGCTCATCATGCTGGGCTCAGCCATAATCTGCATGGCGCTGTCGATCTTGAAATTCCCGTGGACCACAACTCGCTCGCCCTCGGCGAGGCCGTCGAGCACGATGTACTGATTGCCGACTCTCGGGCCGAGCCGAATCTCGCGACCTTGATAGGTTCCCGGCTCGTCGGGAAGTTCAACGTACACCAACGCACGCTTGCCCGTAATCAGAGGCCCGGATGCGGGGATGACCAGTGGCGCCTCGACGTCACCAGCATCCACCGATACGAACCCCAGGGACTCGGTCCGCACCAGGGGCATGCCGCACCGATCGCAGTCGCCGAGTTCATCCTTGACAATCTCCGGATGCATCGGACACATCCATTTGCCGGCCAGTTCGGCATCCACCACTCGCCCACCGATGGCGACTTCGGAACGGGCAATCGCCCGCACGAACATCTTGGGCTTGAGGCGTCCGTCGGGATTCTCCACGTTGACCCGCACCTTCACCGTCCGGGTCTTGTCATCAAGCACGGGCGCGATGAACGCGACCTTGCCCTCAAACGTCTCTCCCGGGTAAGCTTCGGTCTCGAACTCCACTTGTTGGCCGTAGCGGAGCCAGGCTAAGTCGGATTCGTAAGCATCCAGTTTCACCCAGACATGCGCGAGATCGGCAATCGTGTAGATACGCGTACCTGTCTTTACATAACTACCCTCGAGCACGTTCTTATGTATGACGATGCCGCCCATGGGGGCATAGATCGTCATGTAGTCCGAGGCCGTGCCGCGTTCCTCGATTTCGGCTATCTGCGCATCCGTCATTCCCCAGAGGCGGAACTTGTCGCGAATATCCTCGATCCACGCCTCCGCTCTTTCATTGAGTATGGACCCCTCGCCGCTCTTCCCCTCTTGGATTCTCTGCGACGCTTCGAGTAGTTCAGTCTGCGCCGTGGCGAGTTCCGGACTGTAAAGGTAGACCAAGTGGTCGCCCTTTTGGACGGGGACTCCAGTGTAATCCACATAGAGCCGATCGAGGCGACCCGGTACCCACGCGGTGATATATCCCAAACGGGTCTCGTCATAGTCGATCTTGCCGACCATGCGAATCTCTGCCGACACGGTCTTCCGCTCAACGGGAACTGTCTGGATCTCCGCGAGTTTTTGCGCCATTGCGGACAGCGTGAGTGTGCGAGGGGTGCCTTCTTCCGTTCCGGCGTCTTCGACCTCCACCATCTCCATGCCACAGATGGGGCACTTTCCGGGCCTGGGCATAGGCGGAACACAAAACATCGAGCAAGCGTACTTGGGTTCCTTCTTTGCCTTCTTCGCGGTCTTGGGTTCAACGGTCCCTTCGGCTCGAATGAGGTCCATCCCGCAGAGAGGACACTTACCTGGTTCCGGCAAGCGGATCTGCGGATGCATCGAGCAGGTCCAGATCTCATCATCCGATTCTTCAGAGGATTTCTCGACGGCCTCCGTGCTCGCGGTAGGCGGCACCGTGCTGACCATACCCTTAAACGTATAGCCGAGCGCAAACAGTACGACTGCGGCGATCGGAAGCGGTGTTTTCGAGAGTATCATCAGCGCTTTTTTGGCGGCGGGTTTCATGGCTTGTTCGCTCCTTCTTCCGGCTCATTCTGTTCTGGTAGGTCATCTGTGCTCTTTGTCCCTAGCGACAGTGTGCGCCCTACGAGCATCTCCAGTTCAGCCAGTCGTTGGGCCCGGTTGGCCAGGGCACGTTCGAACGACAGCTCAAACTCCAAGAGCGAGCGTTCCGCGTCCACGAGATCCAGAAAACTTGCCGAACCGGCACGAAAGGCTGTCTCCGTGGAGCCGATTGCTTCTTTGGCCTTCGGGATGAGCACATCTCGGTACAACGCGATCTTGCGCCCAGCGTCGCGGTGTTCAAAGAGAGTACGTTGCGTGGTAGCCGTCAGAGAATTCTCCTGTTGGGTGCGAGCGCCAAGCGCTGCCAGATATCGCGCCCGTGCCTCACGCTCGCCGGCAGCGTACTTTCCACGCCATATTGGTAAGTTCATTGACAGCGACACCATCCAGACGTCCTGCCCGCTGTCGCTAGGCCTGCCGCCCGGGCTGAAGCTCTTACCTATCGCGTAAGCATCGATCAAATCTCCCATGCCGCCGGCGAAGCGAGATGCGCTTCGTAGGGCAGCAGGGTTTCCAAAACCCTGGGGACTTGATCGCATTGCGGAACCAACTTCCGTGTAATCCACGCCGAGCGTGATGTCCGGATAGTAGTTCTTCTCCGCCAGAGCGACGGCATGCCGCGCCCGTTCGATTTCGTGGTCGAGAGCCCTCAGCACCGGGCTGTCTTGCGCAAGCCAGTCTAGCACCTGCTCGTCCGTGAAAGCCGAGTGCTCATCCGGGAGCGATTGGGGTTGAGACAGTCTCGTATTCGTCGGACGGTTCAGAACGGCATTGAGTCTCGCGACGACTGGCACTAGCAGGTCGCGAAGCGAATTGAGTTGATCCTCCAGCTTACCCATTTCGACCTGGGCACGGATGACGTCCGGATGACCGGCTGACGCCGTCTTGTATCTCGCCCGCGCGACGCTCTCAAGGTACTCGACCAGTTCGAAGTTCTCTCGGACAACGTCAATGGCCCGCCCGAGGTAGTAGTATTCGTAGAATGCGTCTTTCACTTCAAAGAAGAGCTTGAGCTTCTCGTTCTCGTACCGCTGCCTCGCCGCGCGTGCTGCCTCGGCCGCCACACTGCCACGCAACTCAAGCTTGCCAAACCACGGGAACATCTGTGAGAGGCCGAGGGCCTGTTTCTGAGGACCAACACGCGTTTCGACCTCGCGAATGAAGTTTCGATAGGTGAACCGAGGGTCCGGCAGTGTTTTCTCTTGCGTCACGCGTTCGAGGGCTGCTTTCCAGAGATTGAACGCCGTTTCCAAACCCGGATTGTTGAGCGCTGCGTAAGCCACGTAGTCTTCAAGCCCAGCGGAGTCGTCCAGAGTCGGGAGCTTGGCATCGTCTGCTTGTTTGTACTCCCGCACAGTGGGCAACGGAGCGCGCACCGCGTCCCACCGCATGGCATCGCCAACGGACCGAGCACGCTCGGATGAAACGCATCCTCCGATCGCCCAGATCAGCAGCACGGCGTAATTCCGGATCCATATGAAGCGTCGTGTCGTAACGACTCTAGTCGGCATGTTGGTTGCTCCCGAAATCGTTCCTCACGGAACGAGGGCCTTCGTCCTGCGAACGGTAGCAGGCGCATGATACTGAAATGCGGCTGATGCAGAGGTCAGCATCGACGTATCTACCACTGTCGCTTCGAGCAACCAAGTTGCAAGTCATTTTTCCCGCATGCCTCATCATGATTCCTGCAATCCGACACCGATATCACTTCACCAGGCCAAATGATCCGGCCCAAAGACGAGGCTGCCGCCTAGAAAGCCTGTATACCCCAGCAACGCGCAGACGATCGCCAGGCCGCCTCCGTACGCCCACCGCCAATTCCCTGCAAGCCCGTTCCAACGCCAGAGTCGGATGATGGACAGGCAGATAGCGAGCACCATGACTGTTGTCGAAACGAACTGGTGCCGCTCGACGATCACATGGAGCGATTCACTGAACCGCATCGAATTATGTGCGATGTTGCCCGTAATCACGGCGGCAATCGACGCCAGCGTTGCCGCGAACAGCGGAAGCACATCAGCCTGGGCGAAGGCCTTGCGTCCGGTCGCCACCCAGACGAGAAACCCCATGAGCGCCAAGGGCAGCCCTGCCAGAGGGAAATGCACTAGCATCGGGTGCAGGCGACCAAGCAATGGCTCACGATCTTCGCCGGATGCATCCGAGGCGTGATCGTGTCCGTGCTGATCGGTTCCCACCGGCAGTTCCGGCTGGCCGTTATCCTCATGCCCGCCCTGCAGATCCGTGGGCGCGTGGCCGTGTGCGCCGGGCTCATTCCTTCCACCTGCTGCTGTGGTCGAAGACTCAGCGAATTGCGGAAGCCTGCCCTCGTACCTGGCCGGATTGGCCACGAACTTCTTGAGGCAAGTGTCGCAACAGAACGCGACCGTCGTCCCGCCGTACACAGTCGTGATCGCCGGATCGGACTTCTCCTCCGTCATCACTGGGCACCACTCGTTCAGAGCGGCTACCCGCGGCGTCGCTAGAGCAGCCAGGCCAATCGCCGAGAAGATCGCGGCTGAGCAAACCGACAGCCGGAGCCCCGCTACAACACCCAAGATAGATTGATTTCTTGCCATGCTTTACAAGGCCTTACCGCAGATGCTAATCGAAT
>JAJDDS010000089.1 GCA_029260195.1 Phycisphaerae bacterium | reverse complement strand
ATCACCTTGGGAATCGGTGTCTTGTGGTCGTTTTTCGGTCTCTTCAGGTCGTTGTCAGGCATCAGCTCGTCTCCTTGGCCGGGACCGATAAACCCTAACATATACCGAACTTACGGACCGGAGTCAAGTAGAGAATCAGTTCTTAGAATTAGGGCTCATTTTCGATCTCCAGCCGCTCGCACACATACGCACAGACGTAAAACAGTCTCGAAAACCGCCATGCTTCGTCGCCCGCCCCGGCGCGGGCGAAATCGATCAATTGAGGCGCGAGGGTCGCATGCCGTGTCGATGACGGGACACCGAGAATGCGAATCGTCTTGCGATGGGGATGACAATCTCGTCGAGGAATTGGACGTGGAGTGCGTGCTTCTGACTGTCCAGCACATGACGGTCGGTTGGTGAGTGGTGCTCAGTGCGTCGCGGTTACCGGGGCGCCAAATCTCGGATTCGTCTCAACGCGTCCGGATCGTCGGGAAGCAGGCCAAGCGGAACGATGCGCGGTACAACCTCAGCCCAGATCGGCTCTTTCGTGAAGACCTCTTTGAAGATCGCGATCGCCGAGTCCTCGCATCCGGCTTTGAACAGGGTTGCAGCCTGCCAGAATCTCAGCTCGACGATTTCGGGTGCGAGCTTTGCGGCTTCGGTGTAGGCATCGATCGCTTGATCGAACGCGCCGGTCTCCACGAGTTCGTCGCCGCGGTTGCTGTGTACGTACGCACGGTGGAGTCTTACGAGTCGCTTCAACTCCGGGATGGGCGTCGGATGATCCTCGTTGCGCAGCGCCATCACGCGCCCCTCCCACGGATGCGCCGCAGGCTTGCCGGCGACGATGACGATGGCAGCCGATTGCTTGCCGCGAATGTCACCGCCGGCGTCTTGCGCGGCTTCGAGGGCTGCGAGCATTCGATCGGCCAAGTCGCCGCGTGCATCGCGGTACGCTTCGCGCATGGCGGGTACGACGCGGTCATTGAGCATCAGGTTGGCTTGGACTGAGAAGTTCTCGCCGACGAAATGCCCTGCGAACGCAATACACTTCTCGACGGTATATGCAGCCACGCGCCCCTCGGCGTCGATCATCGCCACTTGTCGCACGTCTCGTCCTTCGTCGCCGTTGACGAGCGCGTTGAGCGCTTTCGGTGCGCCCACTCCCTGGCGCATCAACTCAAGCCCGCGCGGACCGTAGCTGATTTTGACCATTGACTGCGTGGCCACCGCTCCGACGCCGGCCGCCGCCCACGGGACGATCGGTCCGACGGAGAACCAATGCGACTGAACCGCGACGCCCATGTTCCCGGTTTCGGGGTCGCGGGCGACGATCGAAAACGTGTGTACCCTCGGCTCGCGGCGAACGGCTGAGCCGCTCGCGCTCCCGACGGCTGTCAGCAACAGTCCGCGCATGATGAGACTCCCGTTGACGCCAAACATGTCGCAACCACCTTTCCCGTGTCGTTTACGCGGTGGCGTGGTTCCGGAGCGAACACGACCTCACCCGTTCCCGCGACGGTCACGCACAAGTCATAGCAGCTTGGACTCAGCAGAGAAATCGATCAGATCCGAGAGTGTACCCTCGGGTGTGAGGTCGAAGGGTGTTGGTCTCAGCGTGGCTGCGCCATTGTGTCCGGCGGTCCCGTTGACGTGCGGCGCGTGGCTTCGGAAGATGAGCGTGTAGGAGCCGAGCGAGATTTCATCCCCGTTCTGGAGCATGGCGAACGACGCTCGCTTTCCGTTAATGAAGGTCCCGTTCTCGCTGACGAGGTCAAAGACTGCGGGCTTGCTCAGGTAGGTGAAGATGATGGCATGGACGCGGGAAATCTCACGGTCGTCGATGGGCACGTCACATCCGGCGCCGCGTCCGAAGACGGAGACCTCTCGCGAGAGCTTTACCACTTTTTTGGTTTCCGGATCTTCGATCGCGAGCACGGTGGGGTCAGGTTCGAGGTCCATCACGACGGGGCTGTCGCTGGCGCCTGGAAGCCGCGGTTGACCGACGTCGAGCTTCAACTCCCAAGGGCCGAGTCGGACGCGGTCCGCATCTTCGAGGAACTCCTGCTCGACTTTGAGCCCGTTCCTTATGGTCAGCCCTCTGGTATCGAGGTCGCGGAGGATGACGTGTGCGCCGTTGTTGACGATGACGCAATGACGACGGTCGACCTGCGGGTGACGCAGAACGAGCTTGCATCCCGCCTTGGTTCCAAGCAGCGAGACGGCCCGTCGTAATTGAATCGACCGCCCTTCGCCCGGGCCGGCGCAGATGGACACGGTCGCGAGCGGAGCGCCCGATGGTACACAAGGCGCCTGATCAAAAATGGTTTCGCCCGACGTCAACGCCGTACTCCCGGATCGCCCATCACGGCCGCGCGATGCGCAGGTCCCGATCCACCACTGATTCTATCGGCTAGAGCCGCCGCACCGTAGAAGCGCGACCACAAGTCAGACCGACGGCGACCAAGCAGAAACGTAAACCCATTATTAGTCTACGGAATCAAATGGCTGATATCCAGAAAAACACCCCCCCCCGTCACGGCTGAAACCATGCAAAATCTATCAATTGAGAGCAAAGTCGCCCAAATCGCCTGTCTTCGCACGGCTACTCAGTCTGCTCGACGACGGCGCAGCCCAACTCCGTGTTTCGGGGTTGCTGGCGATTTCAGGCCACCGGATGGATAATTCGCACCGATGGTGGAACACACGCACGACATCTCACAGGGTGGGCGATTCCTGATACTTGGGACCGCCGGCCACATCGACCACGGCAAGACTTCGCTCGTCGCGGCGCTCACCGGAACCAACACCGACCGGTTGCCCGAGGAGAAGCGGCGCGGGATGACCATCGAACTTGGGTTCGCCGAGTTGGTGTCGGGCGATATGCATTACGGGATCGTCGACGTGCCCGGACACGAGCGATTCGTTCGCACGATGGTTGCCGGCGCGACGGGGATCGACATGGCGCTGATTGTTGTGGCGGGCGACGATTCCGTGATGCCCCAGACCGTCGAGCACATCGAGGTTCTGCGCCTCGTCGGGATTAGGCGCGCCGTCGTCGCCATCACCAAGACCGACATCGTCGATTCAACGCTTCTGGAGTTGGTGGAGGAGGAGGTTCAAGACCTGCTGGATGGCACGTCGCTCGAGGGATCTCCAATGGTGCGCGTTTCGTCTGATACGGGCGAGGGAATTGACGAGTTGAAGCGCGTGCTCAACGCGACGGCTGAACGCATCCCGGATCGCGAACCGAGCGGCCCCTTTCGGATGGCGATCGATCGCATCTTCACCGTGCGCGGGCGCGGGACGGTGGTCACGGGCTCTGTGTTGCGGGGGCTAGTGCATTCCGGCGACACCCTGCAACTCCACCCCGGCGGGTCGCGGTGTCGGGTGCGTGAGATGCAGTCGCATGGCGCGTCGCGCGAGGCGGTCATGCTGGGGCAGCGAGGGGCGCTCAATCTCATCGGGGTCGACCGACGCGAAATCGATCGAGGTTGCGAGCTTACGACACCCGACTTCGTCACGCCGGCCTCGCGCATCGACGTCTCATTCGAAGCGCTCTCGACCTGTCCGAAGCCGATTCGGCCATTCTCGAAGATGCGGATTTGCATGGGTACGCGGGAAGTGTTCGCGCGCCTTGCCCCCCTTGATCGCCAACCCGTCGCGCCCGGCGCGACGGCGTTCGTCCAGCTTCGATCCGGCGAGCCGTTTTTCGCGACCTATGGGCAGCGATTCATCGCCCGCGAGGAGAATGACGCCCGAACGATCGGCGGCGGAGTCGTGCTCAGGCCGATCGCGCGCCGCTGGTTACCGGATCGGACGGTCGAGGAAAAGGC
This sequence comes from Phycisphaerae bacterium, assembly GCA_029260195.1. Taxonomy (GTDB): domain Bacteria; phylum Planctomycetota; class Phycisphaerae; order UBA1845; family UBA1845; genus OFTM321. The sequence continues at coordinate 5,199 of JAJDDS010000089.1, read as the reverse complement.
GCTGGAGACGCTGCGATCCGGCAGCCCGGCTGAACGCCTCACTCAGGTTCTAACCGAGTGCGCGTTCGACCGCACGAGCGATTTGCACTTATCCGCCCGGACCGGGATCGAACCGGACGCAGTGTCCGTCTTACAAGAGACCCTGGCTGACGCCGGGCGGTGGGTTGCGCTGAACGGTTCCGATCGTCGGATCGTATCCGCTTGTCTCGACGCGCTCTTCGCCCGGGCTGATCGCTGGCTCGAGCGTCATCACGAGTCGCACCCCGACGAGCCCGGGTGTCACGTCGACGCGGTCGTGGGTTGGCTGGAACGAAAGAGCACATCCGGACTCGGCCGATCGCTGTTCGATCGATACCGGCAGGGGGGACGCGTCAAGATTCACGGGCGGTTCGCGTGCCTGCCCGCGTTCGCTCCGCAGATGTCCGCACAAGACGAGAAACATCTGGAGGCCATACTCCGCCGCCTCCGACACGCCGACTTCCAACCCCCCTCGCTCGACGATCTGGCGAAGTCCGTTAACACCGACGTCAAACGCGTCCGCCGCCTCGCCAAGATTGCGGTCGCCTACGGGCAACTCACCGAAATCGATGGTACCATCTACCTCGCAGCCGAGCATGAAACTCGGCTGCGGGAGATCGTCGCCGAGATGATCGCGAACGAATCGAGCGTCACCGTCGCGGCTGTTCGCGAGCGTCTCAATTCGTCCAGAAAGTACGCCGTGCCACTGATGGAATACCTCGATCGCGTTAAGTTCACGAAGCGCCAAGGCGATACAAGGATCATGCATGAGGAGGCGTCACTGTGAATCCGCGCCAAACGGAGCAACTCCGCGCACTGCCCGCCGTCGACGAACTGCTCAAGGCGGATCCCGTCCAGCGCTGGTGTCAATCCGCCACCCGCGCCGAAGTCACGGCTGCGCTTCGCGCCGCCCTCGATCACGCTCGACGTGACATTCTCCACAACGGGGAACCGGACGCGGCCTACGACACCGACACCATCCTGGGAATGGCGGAGGAACTGCTCACCGCGCAGACAAGGCCCTCGTTGCGACCGGTCATCAACGCGACGGGCGTCGTGCTGCACACCGGACTCGGGCGCGCGCCGCTCTGCGATGAAGCCATCGACGCCGTCGTGAAAGGTGCGTGCGGCTATGCCAATCTGGAATTTGATCTCGAGACCGGGAAACGTGGGCGAAGGCAGGCGCATGTCAGCGATCTGCTTTGCCAACTGACCGGCGCCGAGGCTGCCACGGTGGTGAATAATAACGCGGCTGCGATGCTCCTCATCATGCGTGCGCTCTGCGACGGACGGGAGGTCATCGTCTCGCGTGGTCAGCTTGTGGAAATTGGTGGGTCGTTCCGCATGCCTGACATCATGGCGGCTGGGGGTGCTATCCTGCGCGAGGTCGGAACCACGAATCGCACGCGCATCGCCGACTATCGCAGCGCCATCACGGAGAACACGGCTGCGCTCCTGCGCGTCCACCACAGCAACTTCCGCATCGTCGGGTTCACGGAGGAGCCGACGCTCGAAGAGCTCGTCGAGTGTGCCCGCGCTCACAACGTCATCGCCGTAGACGACCTCGGCAGCGGCGCCATGTTCGATCTCGCCCGCATCGGCCTGCCGACCGAACCGTTTGTCGGGCAATCCGTGTCCGCCGGTTTCGACGTCGTTTGCTTCTCAGGGGATAAATTGCTGGGCGGACCGCAGGCTGGCGTCATCCTGGGGAGGCGCGACCTGATCGCACGACTTGAAGCCCATCCACTGATGCGAAGCTACCGGCTCGACAAACTCGTATTGCTCGCCCTCGAAGCTACGCTCCGCCGCTACACCGATCCGTCGGCTGCGATCGAGCGTGTCCCCACACTTGCGATGCTCGCGGCGACGACGGACGATCTTGCGCTGCGGGCGGGCGTGCTCGAGAAGATGCTCTCCGAGGTGCTGCCCGACGAGAAGTTCTTCGTCAGCTCTGATATCGGCTTCGTTGGTGGCGGTTCGCTCCCCGGTGAGGGATTGGAAACGGTCGTCATCCGCTGGCGCCCCACATTTGCCAAGGTCGACGCCGTCATGCAGCGCCTTCGCCAGTCGTCCCCCCCGGTCGTTGCGCGCATCAGTGACGATCAGATCACGTTCGACCTCCGCACGCTCCGCGAAAAGGACCTCCGCAACCTGGCGACGGCTGTGGCTCAGACGCCGGTATGCCCCAGCGCCGCACAAACCTCGCGGTGAATTGTGGTCAGAGACCAACGCCGGTTATGCAGCAGCACGGTCAACTCACCTCGCGGTGCGACGACGAGAAGCCAGCGATAGACCGCCGAGGGCGAGCATCGCAAGCGTCGTGGGCTCGGGAACCGTTGTCAGGTTGAGCGACCATTCGCTAACCTCGCCGATGGCCTGGCCGGACGAACTGTCGCGGACGTACAGCGTCCAGTCACCAATCGCGCTGGTTCCGCCGAAGGTGTCCAGCAACGAAGTGTCGCCGAGGACACCACCGTCCGGATTCCACATCGAGTTCGGGGGAACCGGGTCGGCGGCGCCAAACAACTCGGCAGAGGTAGCGGCATCGTCGGTGAAGAATTGTGTCGAGTCGACGTCGCTGCCGGAGCCGCAGCATCCAGTGCCGTCGTCTGCCCACTCGAGGAAACCGGGACGCGACATGAGCGTGACCAGGCCGCCGGGGCCTTCCAGCTTGATGGTCAGGTCGCCGACCCACGTGTGGTACAGGCCGATGTTCAGCGCGATGTCGCTGATGAACTCGCCGCCGGGCTCACCGGCCGGAACGGACGTGGAACTCGAGCCCATCGAGGCGAGCGAGCCGTTGTATGAGCTGTTCGGAATCCAGAAGCCGTTTCCGTTGTAGGTGCCGGTGGCGAGCGCCGGAGCGGTGGTTACGATCGCCAGTACCAACCCTGCACACACCGTCTTGCTCGCGTGCGCCATGAGAGTCTCTCCTCGCAAGTTTTTGGTGCGTCCTGAGAGGACGTCAGGAGAATCCTGAGGACGGCGGCGCGCCCAGAGCCGACTGTCGGCCGTCGCGACAACGTGGAAATGACGAAAGGGGAAGGTGCCGCCGATGGACACCTTCCCCTCATATGTCTCTTGTCGACACCCACAAACGGAAGGGCGGGTGCCGTGGCGGGCGTGCGGGCGACGATCAGGTCATCCCGGAACCCAATCCGTTCGCCGACCTAGCGACGACGACGAGCCAGCGCCAAACCGCCGATGGCGAGCATCGCCAGGGTGGTGGGCTCGGGAACGGTCGTCAGGTTGAGCGCCCATTCGCTGACATCGCCGGTGTCCTGGAGCGCGCCGTCACCGACGTACAACGTCCAGTTACCGACAGCGTTGGTTCCGCCGAAGGTGTCCATCAGCGAGGTGTCGCCGAGAACGCCGCCGTGCGGGTTCCACATCGAGCCCGGGGGAACCGGGTCGTTGCCGCCAAAGTCCTCGGCCGAGGCGCTCGCGGCGTCGCTGAAGGTCTGCGTCGAGAAGACGTCGCTTCCGAAGCCGCAGCATCCGCTGCCGTCATCGGCGGGCTCGGCGAATCCGGGCCGCGACATGAGAGTGACGAGTCCGCCGGGGCCTTCCAGCTTGATGGTCAGGTCACCAACCCAGGTGTGGTTCAGGTTCATGTCCAGCGAGATGTCGCTGATGAAATCGCCACCGGGCTCGCCGCCCGGAACGGACGTGGACCCCGAACCCATGGAACCGAGCGAGCCGTTGTACCCGTCATCCGGAATTCCAAAGCCACCCCCGTTGTACGTGCCGGTGGCGAACGCCGGCGCGCTGATCGCGATCGCAAGTGCTGCCACGATCGCCAAGTGCATTGCAATTTTCATTATCCTGCTCCTCCTACGTATTGAAACGCGTTCCAAAACTTACACCGGCGAGGTTCACGACTCGACGGCGTTCTCTAGAGCCAATCAAAACTCCACCAAACCGACCGCGCCATCGCGGACGGTACCGTTCACACATACGAACACCGAGCGCAACGCCCGGCACCGCGAGACCACGCATCGACACGAGCGGCGCGACGCCTCCCGATCGACGAACGATCCCCAATCTCTCTCTCAGGATCCCTCGCGATATGCATGCCCCAACTCACGACGGCGACCGGGATCGGCCTGCCCTCGCCTGGGGCTATTCTGGTTTATAACACAGATCGACCTGCCTTTTCAAGGGGGTTCTGCGTAAAAGGCGCAGAGAAAACCGTGTAGCCGTCGTCATCCCCGATTCCGGGACCAGAATCGGCCTTTTGGAGCCATGCGAGCCGAGAAGAAGTGTCCTCGGAGCCCGTCATACTGGCGGCTGGACGCGGACGGGATGTCGTCGGCGAGGGGTACCGAGCCGTCGGGCTAGTCCTGGTTCCCGTGGGTTAGGTCGACACCCAGCACGCTGTCCGACTGGCTTCTGATGCGCTCGAGGACTTGGTCGGCGGGTTTGGCGTCGAGGTGGATTTGCGCGCGGGCAGCATCGCCGCCGGCGAGGATGACGTTGTGCATCTCCTCGACATTGATGCGTTCGTGGCTGAGCGCTTCGAGCACGCCTGCCAGGACGCCGGGTTTGTTGAGGTGGCGCACGCTGAGGCACCATGTCGCGGCGCTGCCTTCGCGTAAGTTGACGCAATGGATGACCTGCCCGGTCTCGAGATAGGACTTTACGATGCGGACCGTTTCCTCGCCGATGGCTTGTTGGGCCTGCGCGGTGGAGGCGCCGATGTGGTGCGTGCCGCAGACGACGCCACCGGTTTCGAAAATGGGGGGCGAGAAGGGCGCGACACCGGAGGACGGCTCGTCGGGATACACGTCGAGTCCAACGCGAATCTCCCGCTGCTTTACCTCGTCCGCCAGCGCGGCGTAATCGAGTACGTCGGCGCGCGATGTATAGATGACGTAGCTGCCCGGTTTGAGGCGCTCGAGCACGGCGCGATTTACCAGGTCTTTCGTGTCGGGCGTTGACGCCAAGTGGATGGACAGGACGTCGCAGCGGGATGCGACGTCGGCGGCGCTTTCGCACGGCGCGACGTGTAATCGCTCCGCGGACTCGTTCGTCAAGGACCGGCTCCAAGCGACGACGGGCATCTCGAATCCCCGCGCCCGTCGCGCGACGGCTTGGCCGATGCGCCCCAGACCGACGATCCCGAGCGTTCGCCCCTTGAGGCCACGGGCTTCGGAGAATTCCTTCTTGTTCCACTGCCCG
>JAJDDS010000088.1 GCA_029260195.1 Phycisphaerae bacterium | reverse complement strand
GGCGAGTTGATCGACGGTGAAGGGTCCGGCAGCAGCCACCTGCATGCGACCGGCGCAGTGGGTCGCCTGCCAGTGGCTGGCGACATGGTCGCGGGTCAGGATGTCGAGGTGCTTTGGTTCGCCGAAGGAGTGTCGACCGAGGTACTTTCCATAGGCTTGGGCGCCGATGAGTTTGTCAGCCAGCCCCTGGGCGTCGTCCTGGAGGGCGTTCCATTCCTGTCTGGTAAGATCAATGGCGACGCGGACTTTGTCTTCGGGGAAGGTGGGCCGGCGAAGGTACTCGGCGTGCAACTCGACGGCGCGGTCGAGGTACTCGGGAAGGACGATGGAGTGATAGGCGGTGGCTTCCCGTCCAACCCAACCGCCGTGGGAGGCTCCGATGGCGTCGAACTCATCGGAGAGTCTCCGGCCGTCGTAGTTTTCGGTATCGAGGTCGATGGTCTCCTGCAGGAGCCGGGCGAGTCCAAGATTTTCGTCCGGTTCGCTCGCGGTTCCGGCAAGCATGCGAAAGTCGATGGCGATGGCGTGCCTGCGAGGGAGTTCGACGCACGCGAGTTCGATTCCACAGGGGAGTGTCTTGTGAGTCACGTTTTTCATTTGCGTCTTTCTCTTCCTGCTCGCGAGCCAGAAGGTCGTCGGGGCGTTGCACGGACGGATGTCATCAGTGCTCGACGGGCGTGCCGAGGTGCGCGGCGACGGTCTCGAGCTTCTCGTGCATCAGCTCGGGATTGTCGGCTTCAAGGTTGAGGCGTAGGAGCGGTTCGGTGTTCGACTTGCGAACGTTGAACCACCAATCGGGGTACTGGACGGTGATACCATCGAGATGGTCGACCTCGGCGTCATTGAAAACGTCAGCCAGTTTCTTGATCGTGCCGTCCTTGTCAGATTGCTCGAAGTTCCGCTCGCCGCTGGCTGGGTAGCGGTTGAGCGGGTCGATCAGCGTCGAGAGTGGTTGTCGCAGTTCGGTGAGTACGTTGAGCACGTGGGCGAGGGCGAGCAAGCCGGAGTCGCAGAAGAAGTTGTCCTTGAAGTAGAAGTGTCCGGAGAGCTCACCGCCGAAGACGGCGTTGGTTTCCGCGAGGGCCTTCTTCATGAACGCGTGTCCGACGCGTTCGCGCCGAGGAACGCCGCCGTGCTTGCGGATTTCCTCCGGAAGGACGCGACTCGATCGGAGGTCGTAGACGATCGTCGCCCCCGGATGATCCTGAAGAAAATGTCGGGCGAGCAACGACGTGACCCTGTCGCAGCGCACGATATCGGCGTTCTCATCGACAAGCATGCATCGGTCGGCGTCGCCGTCGAAGCAGACACCCACGTCGGCGCCGGTGCGGCGGACCTCATCGCGGAGTTGGTCGAGATTGGAATCAACGAGCGGGTTCGGCTCGTGGACAAAATCACCGTTGGTCTCCATGTTGAGACAGGTGAGGTCAAGCCCTTCGACATCACCGAAAACAATGGGGACCCACTGACCAGCCATCCCATTGGATGCGTCGATGACGACCTTCATGGGTTTGACCGGCTTGAGGTATTGGCGGATGAACGTCTTGTACTCGTCGTTGAGGGTGGTTTCGGCGAGCGGGCCTTCCTGGCCGGTCTTGTGGTGAGTGAGCCGCTGGGCGAGGTGGCAGATGTCGTTGAGCCCGGTGTTGGCGCCGATGGGGGCGCCGCGTTTCCCGCAGATCTTGAAGCCATTGTAGCGGGCGGGGTTGTGGCTTGCCGTGGTCTGGATGCCGGCAACGGCGTCGAAATGGTTGACTGCGAAATAGAGCTGAGATGTGTCGATCATGCCGATGTCGACGACCGGGAGGCTCGCAGCCCGGATACCCTCAATGAGGGCAGCCGCGAGGGTGGGGCTGCTCTTTCGCATGTCGCGTCCGACGACGATGGTGGTTTTTCGTTTGTCGGCGCGGTCCATGGTGGGGAGGGTCTGTTTGAAGAAAAGCGCAGCCGCGTGCCCGATGCGCCATGCGACCGACTCATCGAGCGGCTCGGGGTATGTGGCGCGGACGTCGTAGGCTTTGAAGACGGTCTCGATCATGCTGGCTCGCTCCCTCTGGTTCTGCGCTCGCCCCGTTGAACCGCCGGCTGCCTCGTTCTTCTCATCGTCATTGAATTGGCAGCCCTTGCACTGGGGGTAGTGGGTCCGGCGGCGTCCGATGCAAACGGCGTCGGACATCTTCACTTCGACCTGATCGGGGCAGTATCTGTAGTAATCCGTGGTGGATTGCATTCTCGTGGTGCTCCGTGTCTGGGTCGGTCCGTCGGGGGGATGGTAGCAGAAAAAACGCGGAGCCTCTATCGCGTTTCGCGGGGGCATTGACGGTGGTGTTTGCGGGGGCGAGACTCATCCGAGGCGGAATCCAGAATATCGCACGGCGTCTGGCGAATGAGAGGACGCCGTTCCGTCGGGGACGGATCAGCCGCGTGCCTGGAGGTCGGCGTGGGCGGAGGAGCGGAAGTCTCCCCCTCCCGACGGGGCGCGTGTGAAATTGTCGCGCGGACGTACCACGGGAGGCGTCGCGTTGACGAAAGTAGCCGAGGTGACGTAGACTGACGGCGTCGGCGGACGGGCGTGGTTCGCGGCGTATCTGTGATCGGGCGGCGTGGTCCGATCGACGAACGTGGTCACAATTGAACCGGTTGCACATGGTCATGAGACGGGGGCTTGCACAAGTCTTGTCGTGCTGCGTGGTGGCGTGCGGTGTGATCGCGTCGACGACGCTGGCGCAAAGAGAGGCACTGGGGATCTTGGAGCGACGGCCGGCGGACGCGGACCGGTTGCAATGGCACATCGCCGATCCGGAGCAGCAGGCGGTTGAAGTGCGCGGAGTGCTGGAGGCGATCACGCGCCCCGCGGACCGGAAGTTCGCGGAGGCGGTTCTGGAGCGATTGGAGAGTATCGTACTGGATCGTCAGGTTCGGTTGTCGCTTCAGGATGTGTTACACCGGGCTGTCGTGAACAGTTTCTCCGTTCGGGTGGACAGCTACAACCCCGCCATCAGCACAGCGTCTGTGGTTGAGGCGGAAGCCGCGTTTGACGCAGTGTTCTTCACGACCGCCAGCAACAACAAGGTGGACGCTCCCGCACCGTCGCAGTTGGTCGGGACCTCCTCGGATACGGTGAATCTCAGCGGCGGAATCCGCAAGCTGCTCCCGACGGGGGGCCGGCTGACCGCGCAGCTAGGCCTGACCCGAAACGAGACAAACAACCAGTTTCAAATCGTCAATCCAGTGTACACCAGCTTTTTCCAAGCGGAGTTAGCACAGCCAATCCTCCGTGGAGCGGGCTTGGATTTCAACCGGGCACAGATTCGGATCTCCCGGAACGACCTTCGGGTCAGCCGCGAGGGGTTCAAGCGGCGGTTGCGGGACGTATTGGTGGACACGGAGCGGGCGTACTGGCGCCTGGTCCAGGCACGGCGCGAGGTGGCGATTCGGGCGCGGGTACTTTCCGAGTTCGAAAAGGTCTACGACTACCTTTGGCAACGGCGGGATTTCGACGTTTATCAGATTCAGTTGTCGGAGACTCAGGCCAACATCGAGCGGTCCAAGGCGGACTTCATCCGGGTGGGGAGTCAGGTTCGCAACGCCGAGGACACATTGTTGGCGCTGCTAAACGATCCAGAATTGAATCTGGTTGACGACATCGAGATCATCCCGACCGATTTTCCGACGACCGACGAGACCACGATCGACCGGGTGGCGGACGTGCAGGTAGCGCTGGACCATCGCAGCGAGCTCGAGGAGCTGCGCGTGGGGATCGAAACGGCGGGGCTCCGCGTCGGGCAGGCGAAGAACCAGGCGTTGCCTCGGTTCGACTTCCAGTTCCGTTTTACGTCGTCGGGCTTGGGTCGCAACGCGCACAACGCGTTCGGGCAGGTAAGCGAGAACGACTTCATCAACTACTTCGTGGGTTTTGACCTTGAGCTGCCGATCGGTAACCGGGCGCGCGAGGCGACGCTGCGGCGGGCACGGTTGGGGCATGCACAGACGATCGCCGCACTGAAGGCACGGATCGAGGGCGTGATTCTGGAAGTCAACACAGCCGCCCGGGCGGTTCGAACCGCCTTCGACCGAATCGACCCGAATCTGGAGTCCGCCGAGGCGAACGAGAGCCAAGTGGCGTCTGTAATCGCCCGCCAGGAGCGGAAAGATTTCACAGCCTTGAATCAAGAGCTCGGAGCGCGGAACGGCTTGGCGAACAGTCGCAGCGCGCTATTGAACGACCTGGTCGACTACAGCATCGCCATTATCGAGTTGGAGCGAGCGAAGGGGACGGTGCTCGGATTCAACAACATCGAATTAGCCGAGGACGGGCGATAGGTCCGCCCTCGGAGGCGCGGGCGCGGGGGCTGCGTCCGGGTGTGGCCATTTTTTGTGGCATCGTGTTAGACGTGTGCCACTGGCGGCCTGCCAGCCAGTGCTTGGCGGAGCTCGGTCGCGAAAACACAGGCAGGCAAGCTGCCTGGCGCCACATGCGTTGATGTCTGGAAGGACGAATTCTCATCTGCCACCATGTATGGCCACACCTGCTGCGTCCGGCCGGGCGGGTTTTCGATTGACAGAGAGTCGGCGTGGGGCTAGTTTTCGGGCGGCGTGATACCGGAAATGACGCTCGCCGTGCGGCGGCGCTTTCATCACCACAGGAAACGAAACGATGCGACTCGACGTAGGATTTGGCGTTGCGGTGGCGGTGTTGCTGGTGTCGGGAGTGGACGCTCTCGCGCAGGCATCGGCCGTGTCTTCCCCCGCGGAATCGCCGACGGCGGGATCTTACGTCGGTGAGTTGACCGGGAACAATGTGCTCGTGCGGAGCGGCCCGAGCACGAATCACTACCCGGTCGCTCGTCTGCAGGCGGGGACACGGGTTCGCGTGGTCGGTGAGCGAGCCGGCTGGCTGACGATTGAACCCCCCGTTGGGTGTTTCAGCCTCGTTCACAAGAACTTCGTGGATATTGATCCATCGGCGGAATTGGGTGAGGGCGTAGTAAACGGTGACTCGGTGGTGGTTCGGGCTGGGTCGGAGATTTCGCCTCAGCTTTCCTCCCGGCAGCTCAAACTGAATCGCGGCGCGACGGTGCATATTCTCCAGCCGCACAACGATGACTACATGCGTATCGCGCCGCCGGAGGGCGCGCACGTTTACGTTTCGGCGCGGTTCGTCCAGCGTGTGGCCTCCGATACGGTGAGACCAGTAGTACCACATCGATCGGCCACCCGGCAGCCAACGCGGGATGTGCCTTCGGCGGACGCAGGAATCGCGGTGGCTGACGCCACAGACGACGCCGGAAATGCGGCCCCCGATCCCCAACCGGGCCGCTACCGCAAGGAGGTCGCTGAGGCTGACGCATTACTCTCGGTCGAGGAAGCGAAGCCGCTGCTGCGTCGCGATTTTGGGCCGGTGATAGCGAGCTTCCAGACGCTGTCTGATCAGGAGGTTGATGCGTACGCCCGAACGTACTCGCGCGCTCGTCTGCGTCAGTTGCGTGACGCGTCCGAGACGCTGGCGATGGTGAAAGCGTTGCGAGCTTCCGGGGAGGAGCTGACGTCGGACCGAACGGCGGCGCTTCGGGTTCGCGAGGGGATTCAGCCGCGTCCGCCGGTGATCGGTGGTGGATTCGACGTGGTGGGGGAATTTCGCAGGAGCATGATCTACGGATCGCGGGCATATCCGACGCGCTTCCGTCTCGTGGGCGAGGACGGCGTGCGTACGATTGCGTACGTCGAGATTCCGGACGGCGTGCAACTTGAGGTGGATCGATTCCTCGGTCGACAAGTTGGAGTCAGGGCGAGCGGGAAGCGCTTGCAGACGGAAGACGTCGATCCGCTGTTGATCTACGTCGTGTCGGAGTTGGTCTTGCTGGATGTCGGCGAGGCGGGTGGAATGAGCGGTGAATCGGCTGTGTCGCGCAAGCCAACGGACGGCTAGCGTTTTTCGAGCCGACGGGACATATAAGGAGATACCACTGATGAAGACACTTTCAGTTTCCCGGATGCTGCGGCTTGGGTCCGCGGCTGTGTTGGGGACGGTTTTCGGCAGCGCCTGCGACCTCGACAATCTCGCGGCTGTCGTGTTCCAGGAGCTCGGCGGCGTGACCGGTCTCGTCGGTCAGGCCATGACCGCGCTCGGCATTAACACGGTCTAATCCGATTTCGATCCACGGGCGGCGGCTGATGACCCAGCCGCCGCCTTGACTGTACCCATCATGTCCAACCGGCTTGAGGTGGCCACGGTGGTGGGCGCTGGCGCGATGGGCACCTTGTGCGCGCTTCAGCTCGCCGAACGTGGCGCGCACGTGCGGCTCTGGTCGCGGTCGGAGTCGTTTGCCGAGGCGCTTACTGCGGATCGCGAGAACCGCCGCTACCTACCCGGACACTCTCTCCCAGATTCAATCGTGGTCACGAGCGATTCCGCCTCCGCGATGACTGACGCGCGGCTGATCGTGTCGGCGATCCCCTGTCAGCACATGCGCGCGGTCTGGACCGGGCTAACGTCGGGGGGGGCGATGGACTGTCCGGTGGTGAGCGTGACGAAAGGGATCGAGGTCGATTCGCTTCGGCGCCCGACAGAGATTCTGCGTGAGATTCTCCGTGACGTTTCGGTCGCAGCCATGTCCGGGCCTTGCTTGGCGCCGGAGGCGGCGATGGGGCTTCCAACGGCGGTGGTGGTGGCGTCGGACGACGCCGAGTTAGCCACTTTGGTGCAAGATTCGTTCGCCACGTCGGCGTTTCGAGTGTACACGAACACTGACGTGATCGGAGTCGAATTGGGAGGGGCATCGAAAAACGTGATCGGTATTGCAGCCGGCGCGTGCGACGGGCTGTCACTGGGGAACAACGCGAAGGCGAGTTTGCTGACGCGAGGGTTGGTAGAGATCACGCGCCTGGGAGTAGCGTTGGGGGGTCGGGCGGACACCTTCCGGGGGCTTGCGGGGATCGGGGATTTGATTGCGACGTGTTCATCGCCGGTGAGTCGGAATCACACAGCCGGCGAGCGGATCGGACGGGGCATGTCGATGGAGGAGGTGGTCCGGGCGTCGAACGGGGTGATCGAGGGGATCGAGACGACGCGAAGCCTCTTGCGGCTGGCGGATCGTGTCGGCGTCGAGATGCCGATCACGGGAGCGATTCACAGCGTTTTGTTCGAGGGGCAGCCTCCAAAGGTCGCCATAGACGGCTTGATGACGCGGGAGCTGAAGGAAGAGTAGACGTGTCCGGCGTCGCGGTCAGCGAACGCGCTTCGTTTCTCGTTTCTTGGTCGACTTGGCGCGCGCGGGCTTGGCCGGTGCTTTGCGCGTGACCGATTTCGTTTTGGCCTTCTTCGTTTTCTTCTTCACGGGGCGATTAGTCGTTTTGGCGCCGGGTTTCTTCCTTGCAGACGCTTTAGCTTCCGAGGGTGCGGGGTGGCGTTTGGCAGCCGGGCGCCTCTTCACGGCAGCCTTGACGGTCTTGCGGCGGGGGCCGGCGCTTCGCGACGCCTTGTCTTCGAGGACCACCTGTGCTGAGGCGAGTCTCGCGACGGGGACCCTGTAGGGACTGCAGGAGACGTAGTCCATCCCGACACGGTGAAAGAACCTGATGCTGGCGCCTTCTCCGCCGTGTTCACCGCAAATGCCGATCTTGAAATCGGACCGGCGACCGCGTGCCTTTTGGATCGCCCACTCGATGAGAAGCCCGACGCCCTGGGTGTCGAGGGATTGGAAGGGGTCTTCCTCAAAAATGGAGTATTGATCGCGGTCGACGTAGGCAGGCAGGAAGCGACCCGCATCGTCGCGCGAGAGGCCCATCGTGGTTTGGGTCAGATCGTTCGTTCCGAAGCTGATGAATTGGGCGACATCCGCGATACCATCCGCCAGCAACGCGGCGCGGGGGGTTTCGACCATGGTCCCGACCTGGTAGTCGATCCGCAAGCCAACGTCGTCGAGGATCGCGTCGGCGACGGCGCGGGTCTGCTCCGTCAGAATGCCGAGTTCCTTGGGATCAATGGTGAGCGGGATCATGATCTCCGGCAGGACCGTGACGCCCTCTTGCGAAACCTCGACCGCCGCTTCGATGATAGCACTGACCTGCATCTCCAGGATTTCCGGGTACGTAATGCATAGTCGGCAACCCCGGTGTCCCAGCATGGGATTGCTCTCGTGGAGTTGGGTGATGCGGTCGTTGATGCGATTGGCGGATATCCCCGTGGCATCGGCGAGCTGTTGGACTCCCGCTTCGTTCTGCGGGAGGAACTCGTGGAGTGGGGGATCGATCAGCCGGATGGTAACGGGCTTGCCGTCCATGGCCGTGAAGATCTCGACAAAATCCTTCTTCTGAAAAGGTTGGAGCTTGTCCAGGGCACGACGACGGTCCTCCCCGGAGTCGGCGACGATCATTTCCTGCATGGCGAGTCGGCGTTCAGCCGTCTCGAAGAACATGTGCTCGGTGCGGCAGAGTCCGATCCCCTCTGCCCCAAGGCTGACCGCTTTGGCTGCGTCGGCGGGGGTATCGGCGTTGGTGCGGACCTTGAGTCTGCGGATGCCATCACACCAGCCCATGAGCGTGTCGAATTCCGGCGGTAGCGTGGGGGGAACGAGTGGGATGGATCCGTCGTAGATGGTCCCGGAAGAGCCGTCAAGGGTGATGATGTCGCCTTCCACGAGGGCCCGTCCGTTGAGGCTCATTGTCTTTGCGGATTCGTCGACGCGGAGCGTTTCGCATCCGACGATGCAGCACTTCCCCCAGCCACGGGCGACGACGGCTGCGTGCGAGGTCTTCCCGCCCGTGGCGGTAAGGATGCCGGCTGCGGCGTGCATGCCGCCGACGTCTTCGGGGGAGGTTTCTTTTCGGACGAGAATAACGTCGTTTCCCTGTTCGGCACCTTCCTCGGCGTCGGCGGAGTGGAAGACGACGGCGCCGCTGGCCGCTCCGGGGACAGCGTTGATCCCTGCGCCGAGTTTGCGGCTGTCGAGTTCGCGCGCGGGGACTTGCGGGTCGATGATGGGGCAGAAGACGCGTTCGATGTCGGCGGTGGTGATGCGTTGTATGGCTTGTTCCCGCGTGATGACGGGTGTCGCGGCGCGTTTGGCGACGGCGCGCGTGAGGTGGCCTGTCTTGACGAGG
>JAJDDS010000087.1 GCA_029260195.1 Phycisphaerae bacterium | reverse complement strand
TTGCTCGGTCAGCGCATCGCCGAGGGGGCTGGCAATACGGTTGATGTGCGTTGGGATACGCGTGGAATCGAGACGGGAATCTATCGCCTGGGCGTCTCCGCGACGGACATCGGATTGACGGTGGCGGGCGCGGTGCAGGCGGGTCGGGCGGACGCCATTGTGACGACGTATAGTGACAGCGTCGTGACACTGCAGCCGGCGCCCGACGCCGCGAGACCCCCGACGATTGACTTGCTGGCGGCGGATCAAACCGCGTTCGGGGGCGACTCGGTTGAGATTCAGTTCTCGGCGCAGGTGTTCGAAGGCGACGACTACGTAGTGACGTTCTTCTCGGTGTTCGACGACGCCGAGACGCTGTTCGCTACGGTGACCGATCCGTCGGTGACGTCAGTGACGTTCGCCTCGGAAGGCTTGACCAGCGGCGTGTACGAAATCGGAGCGCGCGTATCGGACGGATTCAACGACGATGTCGAGGTACCAACCGCCGAGCGCGCGTTGATCAACGTCGTGCAGGCAGCCGACGCGACGCTGACGGTGTCGCAGCCGGGCGAGAGCGTTCGTGTTGCGCAGGGGGACGACGTGGACGTCCAATGGACCACCAATGTTCCGGCGGACCGAGGTACGATCGACGTGTTCGTGCGGCGGTTTTCGATTACCGACCCCCTGGGCAACCCGAACATCGAGTTCGACGTTCTCAGCGGAGTGTCGACGAGCGTCAACAGTGCGACGTGGACAACTTCGACTCAGAGCGGCTTGTTCGTCGCGCTGGTGCGGTTGACGATTACGGACCCGCCGATCGCTACGCCGATCGTGGCAGTAGCGCCGGGGACCATACGCGTATCGCTATCAGCCGCGCAGTTCTGGATCGGGCAGATCGGACAGGGCGCGGCATCGTCGCGCCAGGGCGAGGTTTTCCAGGGTGTGAACTTTCAGGACAACGCCGGGACGTTTGTCAGCGGTGCGAGTGACCTGGATGGCGACGGTGCCGATGAATTCGTCATCGGGTCGAGGTTCGGCAAACCCTTCTTTCAGAATCCCGAAGGTGTGGGCATCGGCGAGGCCTACCTCATCTTCGGCGGGTTTCGGCGGAATGAGACGCGCAATCTCAACAGCGTCGCACTGGCTGAGCTGAAGGGCATCGCGCTCTCGGGTCCGCGAACGCGTGACGGCGCTCCGACCCAGACCGACGGGCTGAGCTCGATCCGTCTCATTCCGGATCAGGACAATGATAGCACACCCGAGTTGGCGTTTGGATTCCCCTTCACCAACTCGCGGGGGCATAGCAAGAACCTCTACGTTGACGCTGATCCGTTTGCGACCTCGACACTGGAGCGCGCCGAGCAGTTCCAGCGTGGCGGCATCGTGGTTCTCAGCAGCACGACGCGGCAACTGTCGAACCCACCCGAGCGGTTCACCGCGGATCCCGATGCGCCGCTCCAGGACCAACCGATCATCTACCTCGATCTCGTCGGCCAGAATTTCGCGAATACGGTGCCCGACTGTGATAGCCACTGGGTCGATCTCTGGGACCTTGAAGTCGAGCAGGACAACTCCGGCAACACCGAATCGGTGCTTTGTGTGCGCGGTGAGCAGGCGGGCGACGGTGACGGATGTCCCGAATCGTATCAGCCACCGGCCGTTGGATTCAATCGTGATCTGGCGGGTGGCGTGGCGGCGCAGTGTCGCCCATTCTCTTTTCCGAACGCTCCTCAGAACGCCGGTACCGGAGCCAACTGCGCATGCTTCGATGAGAGTACGTTTCAATGTTTGCCGGACACCTGCACCGTGATTCCCGTGGCGGATCGTCCCAGCGCGACGCCGCAAGGAGACCACGGCGCTCTGATCCCGTTCGCGCTCGATGCCTGCATCGCTGCGCTCGGTGTCGCGCAAGCACCCATCACAGCGACGGACATAGGCACCCCATTCACGATTGAGGATGAAGACGACCTCCGAACGGGCAGTGACTTCTATTCGCTATTAAATAACGCCCCGCTCGATCCGACGGGCGCGCGGATCATCGGCGGAAACGCCGGCACGCCGGGCAACGAAATCAACACGGCGGACAAGTACGGGACTTCCATCGCGGTCAGCGGTGATTTTCTCCTCGTCAGCGCGCCGAACCGAACGCCCGTTCTCGGTGAAGTGTCAGCAGCCACGGTGGCGGATATCGGCGATAATGGTTTGGTCTACCTGTTCAACATGAACAACCTTTGGCCGGACTGGACGCGCGTCGGCGGAGCCCCACCGCTGCCCTATCAATACCAGATGGGCAAGGTAGCAGCTGCCACTGGCGCGGATCTGCCGGGACAATGCGGACGGGATCAACTGCTCGAGTTGTTCCCGTCGCCGTTTCGCGTTCTCGGCGAAGTCGGACAGAAGATTGAATTCGTCGAGGGCGTTCCGGATTTCAACCTGGACGGGAGAGAGGACTTCGTCATCGGAGCCCCCACGCACGGTGGCGGTGACGGCGCGATCTACGTCGCCTACCGACGTGATTTCGGCGCCGAAGGTGACTACCTGCTCAACAAACTGTCACTCGACCCGCTCGATCCCGAACGGCTGGCGGGCCTGCGCATCAACGGTCGGTCCGGGGCGGCGGAAGGGTTCGGCGAAGTGCTGGCGCGGAGTAACGTCGCCACCGGTGCCGGAGGGTCGATCATCAACGAGTCGATCGATTTCAACATGGACGGGCACGAGGACATCGTCATCGGGAATCCAAACGCGGACGGCGGTCGGGGTGAAGTTATCATCGTTTTCGCGGACAACGACCTCGTCAGCCCCATCGGTGGGTACGACATCAACGTGTTGTTGGGCCTCTCGGAAACCAACGGCGCGCCCCGCGCGGTTCGCATCACCGGACGCGCCGCGGGCGATCAGTTCGGGTTCAACGTGTCGGTGGTCGGCGATTTCAATGGCGACGAAGTGAACGACCTTCTCGTCGCGGCACCCGGCGCTTCGCCGATGTTTGACAGCGACGACGACGGCGTGCTCGATACACCCGGCATTGACGTCGTCAATCTCAATGATCCCGAGAGCCCGTTCGGCGACGGCGTGCCCGACGCGATCCCCAACGCCTCCGACAATCTGCTCAATGACGCTGGTGAAGTGTATTTGATCCTCGGGCCATCCGGGGGATCGAACGAGCTGGCGACACTCGCCGACGCAAACCGATCGATCGACGTCGCTACACTGGGGTCGAGCGCCTTCCGCGGCGCCGTGTTCGTTGGACGGCAAGAACTCGACGCCCTCGGCGGGGGGACGGAAGTCAAACGCGGCAAACGATCCTTCGGGATCGGGTCCGCCGGCGACGTCGACGGAGACGGGCGGGCGGACATCCTCATCGGTTCGATCCTGGCTGACCCGCAAGGCCGGACCGACGCCGGCGAAGCGTACCTGATCTACGGGTTCGGTTTGTAATCCCGCGGACCCCGTTCGCAGGGCATGAACACCCCGGGGCCACTTCGGTATCCAAAAACGCCGTTTCAGTCTTCTCGGAGGCTGAAACGCCGGTTCTGTTCGTGTCCGAAGCGCTCAGCCCCCTAGCAGCGATTCACCGCCGGCCCGGGCGGCGCATGCGTCCTGGAAACGCTACGGCGAAATCGCCGAGCGGAGACGCTCAATGCGTTGTGTGACGACGCCCTGGCTGCGATAGGGGTCGAGTCGCTGCGCGGTTTCGTAAGCGACGAGGGCTTCGGCGTGGCGGTTCTGCATGGCCAGCAGGTCACCCCGCGCGACGTACACGCCACCGTGGCGCGGGTCGACGGATAGGGCGAGGGCGAGCAGCGGCTCGGTCTCATCGAATCGCCGTTCGATCACCATGATCTGGGCCAGAAGAAGGCAGACATCGGCCGCAGGCTTGATGTCGATCGCTTTGCGGAGGTGTTCCTCGGCAGCGCCGCGATCACCCGCGCGAAGGTGAGCCATGCCAAGCTGACGCAGCGCGGTTCGATCGTTGGGCCACGCGCGTATCACCTCGGCCAGCAGGTCGATCGCCCTCCGTTGGTCACCCCGTGCGGAAAGTCTCTTGGCTTCGCCCATTTTCTCCCAGGTGGGCATCATCTCCTTGGGGTCGAGTTTCCCGAGATCAACGGGGGCGGTGTCGCCGGACATGTAGCCGAGCGAGGCCAGCCGATCGATGGTCTCTTGATCGAGCGTCTCACCCGCCCCGGCGACCTCCTCCGGTGTGGGCCAATCGGTGAGCAACTCGGAAAGCTCCGACTCGAGGCGGGCGTAGCGTGCAGCCGCAGTCTTGGCGAGTTTTCCGTACAGATTGTCCAACTCGCCGGGGTCTTCCGAAAGATCGTAGTACTCGGGCTGCGGTGCCTGGATCACCTTTCGGAAGCGATCGCGCATGCCGAACAGCGGCGCCCATCCGTTGTCGAGATAGGTCACCATGCCCTCCATGTAGATGCTGCGATCGGGATGGTCGCGCGCATCGAGCAGGCTCACGCCGTCCGACGGGGTGTCGGGTTCGATTCCGAGCAGTTCGAGCACGGTCGGAAAGATGTCGGTCACACAGACGGTCACGTCGCCGACCACTTCGCGCTCGACGATGGGCGGGCACGAGACGATCAGTGGGACGCGCATCACAGCGTCGTAGATCAGCCGCGAGTGTCCGGATTCGCTGTGCTCGCCCAGACTCTCACCGTGGTCACCGACCACGATGATCAGAGTGTTGTCGCGCAGGCTGTGTGCATCGACCGCGTCCACGAATCGTCCAAATTGGGCGTCCATGAACGCGATCTCCCCGTCGTACGGCGCTCGATTGAAGCGTGGTTCGTGGGGCAGATAGGGGGCGTGCGGATCGTAATAGTGAACCCAGGCGAAGAACGGCTTGCCCGCTTCGCGACGCTCCAACCAGCCGATGGCTGCGTCGGTGATCGCGCTGGCTGAACGCTCCTGATCCTGGCCGAACCCGCGCTCGGGAACCGGCATCCTGTCGTCGTAGTGGTCGAAGCCCTGGTTCAGGCCGAAGCGGGCATCGAGTACAAATGACGCGATGAACGCGGCGGTTTCGTAGCCTCGGTCACGCAAAACCTCGGCAAGAGTGACATTCGTTTCGCCCAGTCGAAACTCGGCGTTGTTCCGAACGCCGTGGTTCGGCGGGTAGAGGCCGGTGAGGATCGAGCAATGCGCGGGCAGCGTGACCGGCGCGGTCGTGACGGCGTGGTCGAATCGCACGCCCGTCGACGCGAGTGCGTCGAGCCGCGGAGTCGCACCGCGTCGGTACCCGTAGCACGCGAGGCGATCGGCGCGGGTCGTGTCGAGCGTGATGAGGAGGACGTTGAAACCGGCGGCTGACGCCGTCTGGAGATCGCCCGGCGTCTCATGGATTGCCCCTGCAGGCGGGCGCGGGATCAGAAACGAGGCGGCGGCAGCCACCGCAAGCACCCCGGCAATCCAGAGTATCCTCGACCGAGATGGTTTCACGGAAACGCGATCCTCCGATGAACGTCGGCTCATGCTAGTCCTGTGGATACGCCCGTGCAACAGAACCGCTCCAACGTACCCATCGGCCGACGGCGCGGTGCGCCTAAAAAAAGACCCGCCGATCATCGGCGGGCCCGAGGGGATACAGAATTGCGTGTCTACGACTACCGGCGACGACGACGAACGGCAGCCAAACCGCCCATCGCGAGCAACGCAATCGAAGCGGGCTCGGGGAGCGTTCCGGTGACGTCGAGCGAGTACGAGCCAGCCGACCCGGGCGTACCCGCCGCGTAGTAGGAATCGATCCACAACCAATAGGTCCCAGGAGCGAACGATCCCGTGTCCGCGTTGAGGATCAACTCAGGCCCGGCGCCCGGACCGATGGCGTCCTGGCTGTGCGCGATGAGCGAGGTCGGGTCGCTCGGGTCGGTCAACAGGAACAGCGCCAAGTCACCCGTCGAGCCGGACAGATCGAGCGAGAAGTCCACCACGTTGTCGGCACCCAGGTTGATCTGGTACAGGTGGTCTTCACCGTCGTACGGGAACGGAAGGTTCAGACCTCCGTTCGTGATGAAGTTGGTCGAGCCGGTCGTGTCACCGGAATCGGCGAACGGTAGCGCGGCAATCAACGGCACTGCGCCGTTGGGCGTGTCCGCACCGTCCGCAAGCGCCACGCAGGGCACTGCCAATGCGACGGCGCACATCATGCACATCATTCGATCGAGCTTTCTCATAAAGTCATCCTCCTCTTGATTCTCCGGAGGCCCGCTCACCGGAGCCTCCGATTCGTTCGCATGCACTCGGAACGATCGACTCCCTCGCCGATGCGATCCGGTGCCACGTCGCAGTAAGCCAAACCCACGAGAAGCGACGCCAAAAAAAAGAGAGCACGCCTCGCGCGCCGCCGCGCGGGCCTACTCTCTCTCAGATCCCTTGACACTCTCATCCCATGCCGTCCGACCGCCCCGCCGGCGCATCGCGTCGACCGGCGCACGGAAACCGGCGCCCACCATCGTCGCATTTTCCACCTCACGATTCAACCCAAAAGCATGTAGTTTAGAACATTTATAAATTCGCCTCCCGCCGCAATGCGCGGTTCTTGACGCCTGAAACCGCCTCTACTCCTCCCAAAAAGCCGACATCTTCGCGGGCAAGCGAAATATTAAAGCCGTGACGCCGAGCCGGCGGCTATTGATTAACTTGCTTCATCTATACGCCGGATAAGGGCGGAGCGGTCCTCGGTGCGTCGGCGACGGCAGGCTTGCGATCCTCCATCGGCGACGTCAGTCGTCGTTCGCAGCCGCACGCTGACAATACCGACGTTTGTTGAAATGGAATCGCCGGTTCGTCGCCTTCGCAGCGCGCGCGACTCGCTCGCTCGATTGTTCGGCACTCGGATTGCGTCTTGTGTTAGGTATCCTTGACCGACGGCTGGCCGCCACGAATTCGCGCCACACTTTACTTGCGCTCGCGCCGGCAATCGCGCACAATGGGGGACATGGCAGGAAGGCGCAAGAAGAAGAT
>JAJDDS010000086.1 GCA_029260195.1 Phycisphaerae bacterium | reverse complement strand
GCATTCTCTACCGCGAGCCCGAGTTTGAGTCCGACGCCATCGTCGCGTCGTTCGTCGCCTCGGTCATTGGCTACTCGACTTACATGGGTTTTCTCGGATACGGCGAGCCCATGCTCCCCGGCGCGGACCGGCTAATCTTCGCGCAACCGTGGGAGCTGATCCCGTACGCGATCCTGGGGCCACTGTGTGGGTCGGTGAGTATCTTCTTCGCGCTGTCGTTACGGTCGATGGAGCGGGTTATCAAGTCACTGCGCGGAGTTCCGCGATGGCTTACACCCGCGCTCGGCGGACTCGCCACCGGCGCGCTCGCATGCATACTGCCACAGGTCATGGATGGGCAGTACAAGTTTATTCGGGCTGCCATGACTGGCGAACTGTTCACCAATGCGACACTCACCGGGAGCACCGCGTGGGTATTGCTGTTCGGGTGTATCGTCCTCGCCAAGTGCGTAGCCACCGCCCTAACAGTCGGTAGCGGCGCGTCCGGCGGCGTCCTCGGACCGAGTCTCTTCATCGGCGGCGCCACTGGCGCGTGCCTCGGCGCGGCATTGCAGACCCTCTATCCGGGCGTCGTCGGCGAACCCCTGCGGCAGGCGCTCATCCCCGTCGGCATGGCGGGGGTCCTCGCGGCTGGGATGCGCGTGCCCATCGCCGCGTTGGTCATGACCACCGAGATGACCGGCAGCTACGGTTTGGTTGTACCGCTCATGCTCGTCTGCTCGAGCGCCTACGTCGTCGGACGGCGTTGGGGACTCAATCACGAGCAGGTTCGTACCGCGGCCGACTCGCCCGCGCACGCAGCCGATGCGGTCATTCACATTCTCGAATCGAAGACGGTCGCCGGCCTCACCGACCACGCTTGGCCGCTCACGGCGACACCGAACATGGGTTTGCGCGAACTGGTCGAGCGCATTCAGCCCGGCACGCGGCCGGTCTTCGCGGTGCTCGACAACGACCGCATCGTCGGGTTAATCTCAGTGCCGGACATTCAGCGGATCATGGAGCAGCCCGCGCTGGCCGATGCGTTGATCGCGTCGGATATGATGACGGATCGGCTATCGCTCACGCATCCCGACCGCAATTTGTACCAGGCACTCGAGACGCTGCGCGATGAGAATCATGACGTCTTACCAGTGGTCACACGCACTCATCCGCACCGATTCCTGGGGATGCTCACCCGCGAGCGCATCTTCGAGACGGTCAAGCACGACATCGAGGAGATGCACAGGCAGGTTCTTCGCGAACACACCGGCTTAGTCGCCATGGAGCAGGAGGGGCAACTGCAGCAGCTTGCGCTGGGTGTGACGCCGCGGAAGGAGAAGATCCAGCGGCTTATGGTGCCGTTGCAAGCCCTGGGCCAGTCGTTGCGTCAATCGGATTTCGCGAATCAGTTCGGCGTACAGGTCATCGCCATCGAGCACCCGGACGGTTCGCTCCAATGCCCCCCCGACCCCGACCTTCCCCTCCAATCCGCCCACCGCCTTGTGGCCATCGTGCATCAGGCCTGACGCGCGCTATCCAGCGCCGAACGCGCGCTGGAGGGCGGCGAAGTCAGCCAAGTCGATGTCGGAGTCAGAATCGGCGTCGAGGCAGTTGCATTCGGGGGGGAGGAACGCGGGCGCGGGGCCGGTGAAGCAGTTGTTGAACAAGACCCATTCGCTGGCGTCGACGCGCGGGGGGACGTGGCGGCCGGTGTTGCCCAGGTCGCCGCTCGAACGCTCCCACTGCACACTGCACTCGGGGCCGGTGAAGTCGTAGGCGTACAACGTCCGCCAGATTCCGGAGAAGATCTCGACGTCGCCGTCTAGATCAACGTCGGCTATCGTGGCGGTCAGGGCGCGGTGGGAGAAGGTCTGGGGGCCCTCAGTGGGGAGCGGATTCGCCCCGGGAAGCTCCGCACCGTCGTGCGTGAAGATCCACGGGCCTACCAACGTCCCGACCAAGACATCCGTGAGACCGGCGGCGTCGACGTCGGCGATCGCGTGGATCCCGTTTTGGTATGGCTGAGCGCCGCCCGCTGGGATCGGAACGACCGCCGGCCACCCGGGCGGGGGGTTGCCCGACGCGTCGAGCGCGAATATCCACGGCATGGCCCCGGTGACCAGCATCTCGAGCTTGCCGTCACCGCCAAGGTCGACCATCGCGATGTGAGCGACCGCGCCGGTCGTCGGAAGCGATACCGGCCAGTCCTCGCTGAACAACTCGCCCTGGGCGTTAAGCAGATGCACCTGGTCGCCTGCGGGAAACTGCCAGCCGGCGAACGCGATCTCGGGCGTCCCGTCGCCGTCCATATCGCCCACTACGATCCCGGAATCCGGGGCCTCGGGTACCCAGAACGGCCAGCCATCCATGTCCGTGGCGTCGCGATTGATCGCGTAGACAGGCTCGGGCGAACCCACCACGTCGTGCGTCGCGATAATCTCCAGATCGCCGTCGCCGTCCAGATCACCGGCTGCCAGCGCCCGGATCAAATGCTCAAAGTCCCGAGGCCAGGCGTCGCTGAACGTCGTCCCGTCGGACCGGAGGACATAGAGTCGCGCCGGCATCCATGTCCCGATGACGACTTCCGGGGATCCGTCGCCGTCCAGGTCGGCCACAAGAAACGACTGACCGCGCCCATCCAACGACCGCGGCCAGCCGGACGCGTAGGTGCCGTCGTGATTGAAGACGTGTATCTCAACGTGGGATTGTCCCTGAAGGACGATGTTGTTTCTCCAGAAGAGGATTTCCAGGTCGGAATCGTCGTCCACGTCGGCAAGGGCAAGACCGGCGTTCGACGTGGTGCCGTCCGGAGGAAACTCAAACGGCCACGCGCCGGCGTGGAGCGT
>JAJDDS010000085.1 GCA_029260195.1 Phycisphaerae bacterium | reverse complement strand
TCCGGATTCCTTCGACGAACTGGCGCCGACGAAGCCGTCCGACGACGACATCGAAGACCTGTAGGCAGTCCCCACCGTGTGCCACCATGGCACGCAAAACGTGTCGCCCATGATCGAACGCTCAACGCCAACCGAACCTCGCCTCTGGCGGATTGGATTGTGCGCCGCCGCGTTGGCGACGAGTGCGCTGGCGCTGTGCATGGCCACGACGGCGAACGGACAACCACACGCCAACGGCGGTATCCGAACAGATTCGCTGGCGGACGCGGTTCCCGCAGGCGTCGGTTTTTTCATCGAACTCGATCGCTTGGCACCCGACAAGGACTCCGAGCGCGCCGTGACCGCCAACCGGCTTTACGAATTGCTGATCGGCTCGCACGACGACCGCTTCGGTGTCTCGACGGACTGGCGGCGTATCATCAGCGGTCTGGGGATCAAACCCGGGAAAGCCGCCAAGGCGCTGTTTTCACACCGCATTGCGGTGGCAGCCCCGTCCTGGAGACGCCTGGCGGAGGGGATCGTCCTCGTTCGACTCCGCGGCGACGACGACCTTATTCGGGACACGTTTCCGCCGGACAGCATGGACGTTATCGACGGCGCGAAGGGGACGATTGTCTATCGCACGCGGACCGTTCTCTCCGCCGCTCTTGACGGCAAGACGCTTATCCTCAGCCAACGCCGGACGCGCGACTCGCTGTACCATCGCGCCGTCCAGCTCATGAAGGACGACACGCACCCATCGCTCGCCGACAACCCAAGGTTTGAGCAATCCCTTCGCGCTGCCGGCGGCGACCCCGACGGATGGGTCTATCTGGACGCCTCCGAACACGAGACGTCTGCTCACGCCATTTTCAATCTGCGACCTTCGCCCGTCGCCGTCGCTGTGAACCTCGGCGCGAACGGCGTCAAATTCTCCGTACAAGCCTCCGTCAAGCCGCCGGTTGACACCCGCGCTCGGCGCTCGGTCACCCTTGATCGTGTGAAACCCCTACCGCAGACCACCGTCGCAGCATGGGCAACGAACATCGATATACGAAAAGCCTATCGGGCACTCGTCGCCCGCAGCGCCGAAGGGGACGCTCCGGGCTGGGTCGCGCATCTGGCAGACGTGTATGACGTCGAGACCATCGCCGACAGCCTGTTCGACGATCTCGGTCCCGGCGCGCTCGTCGTGTGGGACCAGCACCTCGGCGATGGTCCGGACACTCCACAGATCGCGCTCATCTTTGAATCCGACGATTCCACCGCGTGCGCTGATGTTTGCGCCGACATCATCCAAGCGATCGTGGACTGGACCGACCTCAAGAAGCCCGCCGCCGAGCGCGAGCTCCGGCTCTCGAGAACCGAATACCTCGGTACGCCCATTCATGAAATCGTCTGGACCGCCCACGCCGACCGCGACAAGGGCGTCGGCGAGACGTCGATCATCGATCACCCCACGTTCGCCGCCATCGAGGGGGCGTTCGTGCTGGCAACAGGTCCCGATCAAATCCGAAACATCATCGACGCTCGACTCGGACTCGCCCCAAAACTCGGCGACCTCGCCGCCATCAAATCGTTCAACACCGGCGACGACCGAACGCTCACCGCAGCCATTTGCCAACCGGCGCTCGCCGCCCAGGTGGTCGATGGTTGGCTGAGCGACCCCGACCGCACCCTTCGCCGGTGGGTCGACAGTCTGCTATCGCCGGATCATGGCGCGGCGACGCGAGCGCCCACTCGGGCGCGCCTCGGGATCGGCGTTCAGCCCGACGGCCGTCCGGGCGGCGTCACCGTCGCCCGCGTTAATCCCGGCGGGCGCGCCGACGGGCACCTGCAACTGCATGACCGCATCCTCGGCGTCAATGACACGCTCCTGTCCCTGAGCGATCCAGCCGGCGATCTCCGCAAACGCGTCGCGACAGCGCCGCCCGGTGGCCATTGGGTGTTCAGGATTCAACGGGGTGACGAAGTCCTGAATGCGGTCGTCCCGTCAGCGCCTCCACGCAGAGTTGCGCAGGCGGTCACCGATCCAGCCGGCGCGCTGCGCCAATTGCAATCGCTTTTCGAGCTCGTCGACTTCGCCAGCGTGCGTGTCACCCAGCCAGCTCCGGACAAGATCAACGCCAGAGTAGCGCTCCGCTTCGCCGCAAGACTCCGCTCAGACCCCACTCCCCCGCTCCCGAACACGCCCCCCACGCCCTGACGCCCCCGCGTGCCCCGAACACCACAGTGCATCGTCCCCCGATCTGACGTTTCCGAGCCCCAAGCGCCAGCGCGGCGCGTTCTCCGTCCCACGCCGCCGCACAAAGCCGACCCCGACAGTCAAGTAAGCCCGCCCCCCCTTTTCCATCTCCCCCTTCTTGTGGCACACCCGCCGCCGCCACAACGGTGTGTCGAACGACTTGGCGCAGCGTGACTGACCATCGCAATCGAACCAAACGTTGATGATTCGGGCGGGGCACGCATATTGACGGCACGCGGAAGCGGGAGCAGAATCGTCCTCCCGAAGGGCTCAGGGGCAGGATTGTCGCGGGGGAGCAGCCAAGCAGGCACGAAGCCCGATGCGTGAAAGTCCGCGATTGGATCGCGATGACCGAAGAACTCAACGAACAAATCGCCCGCTCGCTAGACGCCACGCCCCAGCTATTGCCGTTCCTTCCGGAGTTGCTGGCTGATGTTTGGGCGCTGGGCGCCTCGGTCGAGATCATCGTGGATCTGCTGCGCCAGATGGGAATCAACGATCCGCGGCGGCGCGCATTCGACGTCGGCTGCGGCAAGGGCGCGGTCGCCGTCTCGCTCGCGAAGGAAAACGGCTGCCGCGTGTACGGCATCGACGGCTTTGAGCCGTTCATCGCCGAAGCCCGCAAACGCGCCACGGACGCCGGTGTGGCCGAACTCTGCACGTTCGAGTGCGGTGATATGCGTGAGGCCGTCGCACATATTCGGGACTACGACGTCGTGATCTACGCAGCACACAGCCCGGTGCTCGCGGGGCGCCCTTGCGTTGAGGTGCTTCGCCAGTGCGTGCGGCATGGTGGATACATCCTGATCGATGACGGGTTCCTGGCCGACGGAGTGCAGTCAAAGCCGCCCGGTTACGAAGACTTCCTGCCGTACGACCGGACTGTCGCCGCGCTGAACGCCTGCGGCGATCGCGTCGTGCGCGAAGTCACCCCGTCGCCGGTAACATGGCACGCCGACGACGATCGCATCACCGACTTCATTCGTCGGCGCGCCGAAGCACTCGCCGTCCGGAACCCTCAAGCCGCGGGCGCGCTCAATGAGTATGTGCGCGTGCAGGAGCGCGAATGCGAGACGTTGAAAGCGATTCACGTCCCCGCGACCTGGCTGCTACAACGTCGTTGAACCGCTCAAGCAGGACAGGGTGGCCCAGGTTACTTATCGCCGTCGGCCGAGGTCGTGCGTTTCCGCCCGACGCGCTTGACGAATGACTCGACCAACGCGTTGAACTCGGTGGCCCGCTCCGTAGTCAGCGTGTGGGACATTGCCTTCCAGGCTACATAGTCCACGTGCGGCGCAAGCTTGCGAGCGAACGGCTCATGATCCTCCGGCCACGTAGGCCACATCGGATGCATCGCGGAGATCGCTGGACCGCGGAATCGAACCTGAGGAGTTTGAAGACGTTCTTGCGTATCGACATCCTGCGCGGACAGACGCACGGCGTCGCGCGCAAGGGACTCGGGATGCACGTGCTGGCCTACAACGTGATCCGCTTGCTGACGTGGCGAGCCGCCACCGATCACGGGCGCGGTCTGCACCGTTGGAGTTTCAAAGGCACGCTCCACCGTCTGCGGAGCACGTGGCCTATGTCGGTGATGCTGTCAGTGTACCATCGCGCCCGCACCGACGCGATGTTGCGCGTTCTGCTCCAGTACATCGGCGACGATCTCGTCCCCGACCGCCCCGAACCCCGCCGCCGCAAGCGCCGTCCCAAGAACTGCACTCTCCTCCAAAGACCCCGCGACTCCTACCGCCGCGACAGAGACCCCAATGCCCGTTAGCTTCATGCCATTCGGGACAGGGGGATCCCTCCGTAGATCCGTGCGCCCCTACATGCCCTACACGCTCCCTCTCGCCACCGCGCCGCCGGTCGGCTAGGATGACGCCCCGAAACAGGAGCGCAACATGACGCGGTGGCCGGCTGAGAGACTCAAGCAACTACCTCCGTAACTCTTAGTCGAGATAGTCCGGCCCAAGCAAGAGGCCATCGCCCCCGTCAAGGATGTCATCAATCAGGTCGATCGAGACCCCGACACGCCGACGCCGCATTTCATCGTCGAGCGGCTGGCCAGAGAGATTCGAGAGCCCGCAAACCACCGCTACCCCAACGGCGCGGGGGTGGCTGAGTTCGCCGAGGCAGTCACCGCATTCTTCGAACGACGGTTCGGCGTCGCCGTCGGCCGGTCTCAACTCACGGCGCTCATCGGCAGCAAGGAGGGCATTGGGCACTTGCCGACCGCGGTGGTCAATCCCGGCGAGGTCGTCCTCGTCCCCGAGCCGGGATACCCCGTCTACACGTCGGCGGCGGTATTTGCGGGTGGCGAGCCGGTAAGACTTTCGCTTCGGTCCGACGGTGGATGGCTTCCCGATTTCGCGGCAGTCCCCGAGGATGTCGCCCGCCGCGCCAAGCTGATGTATCTGAACTACCCGAACAATCCGACGGGCGCGGTTGCGAATCTCGACTTCTTCGAACGCGCCCTGCGCTTCGCGCAGGCGAACGACATACTCATCGCCCACGACGCAGCCTATTCGGAGGTGTTCTTCGAGCACAAACCGCACAGCCTGCTCGAGCTCGGCGGCGCGTTCGACCACGTCATCGAGTTCCATTCGCTCTCGAAGTCGTTCAACATGACGGGTTGGCGGATCGCGTTCGCCGTCGGAAACGCAGAAGCGGTCGCATCGCTTACCAAGGTCAAGGACAATGTCGATTCCGGCCCATTCAACGCGATCCAGCACGCGGCGGCGGACGCGCTCACGCACGCGGACCACGTGGACGTCCGGGCGATGAGCGACGTCTATCGTCAGCGGCGCGACATCGTCGTGGCTGGCCTGAATGAGGCGGGCATTCCCGTGGACGCTCCCGAGGCTGGTTTCTACGTCTGGGCACCGTGTCCGGATGGATACACCTCGATGGAATTCGTCGCGAAGGTGCTGACCGACGTGTCGGTGGTCACCATCCCGGGGACTGGTTTCGGCCCCCTGGGCGAGGGGTACTTCCGTATCGCTCTGACGGTGGACGCCGATCGGATGGGGCAGGCGATGGAACGGATCCGAAGTGTCAAGCGGTGACACTCCATCCTCCCGGAACGCGCACCGGCGGACGGACCCCGAACCTCAGTCCGCGCGGACTGAAGTTCGCGGCTCGTCCGCCGATGAACCGGTTCTTTTCACCGTCTATCTTGCTCTTGGCGCGAATCTGGGTGATCGCCAACGCCAGATGAAAGCGGCTCTGGACGCGCTGGACGCCTATCCAGACGTGGTGGTGAGGGAGGTCTCCGACGTCTACGAGACGACTCCGGTCGACACGGGGACCGATCACGGTGAGTACCTGAACGCGGCTGCCCGCGTCGAAACGCGACTGTCCCCCGCCGCACTGCTGCGTCTGACCCAATCCATCGAGCGCCTGGTGGGCAGGGATCCCGCACGGCGGGGCACGATCGGTTCCGCTCGGTCGTACGTTCCGCGTCCGATCGATATTGACATTCTCCTCTACGAGTCAGCCGGTCCAGGCGCTGAAGTGTCACTCTGTGCCACTTCGATAGTGTCACGCTGTGGCACTTCGGAAGTGTCACCCTGCGACACTCCGATCCTGCCGCACCCTCGGATGCACGTGCGCGCGTTCGTGCTTCGTCCATTGGCGGATATCGCCCCGGGTTTGGTTCATCCATCCGAGCATCGCACCATCGCCGAGCTTCTCGCAGACCTCCCCGACGCGACCGACCCGCGCCCGCGCTCCGTTCCGAATTGGTGGCGCCTCCAAACGGTCGAGTCCGCTCCGGCGGAGCAGGACCCAGCGACGGGAGCGCGGTGCGACCGATCAAGTTCGATGTCCGACGGGGGCATCGAAGAGGTGTTCGGTGACTAGGGCTGATTCGCCGCGAGATTTCGTCTTGGCTACGTTGGGAGCTTCGCTTCGGTTTTGCGTGGTCATGTTGATGTTGGGATTGGGGATGGTCCGATCGGTTTCGGCGGCAGGAGTATCCGCGCCGTCGGGCGAGGTCCAACTCCTCGTCGCGCGGTATTTTCAGTCGGCGTCAGCGGACGCTCGGTCGGCTCTTGCGGAGCGTATCGAGCATGTCGAAGGGGTGACGCTCGAGGCGGTGGCTGCGGCGGTACGAAGTGCTCAACTTTGGGACGCGCGGGCGCCCGGGTTTGACACGTTCGATCTGATGACCGAGCGGGGGACGACGACGAAGGTACACATTCACGTGCCGGAGACGTATGATCCCGCGCGGGGGTATCCACTGCTGCTGGCGTTTCACGGACAGGACGGCGACGGGGCAGGTTATCTCCGTTTCGCGTTGCGACTTCTGGGGGATCGCATGAACGAGTTTATTGTGGCGGCGCCGACGCGGTTGGGTGGGTGCTTCATTGGCTCGCCTCCTGTGGAATCGAGCGATCCGGTCGCCCTGTTTCGCGCGTTAAAGGCGCGCTACCACATTGACACGGATCGGATTTACGCGAGCGGGTATTCCAAGGGTGGTCATCAGTCGTTTCTGCTGGGGCTTTTGTATCCGGACATATTGGCGTCGGCTGTCCCGTTGGCGGGGACGTTTGCGACGCAGGTGGGTTTGGAACTGGTTGACCTGATGCTGCCGAACCTACAGCGGTTACCGATGCTCGTGGTGTACGGCGAGTTGGATCGGGGTCAGCCGGGTGGAAGGATCGACGACCGTTCGGGGATTTCGGGAGCGAATCGGTACATCAAGGCGCGGGCGAAGGCGTTGGATGTTCCGATCGGGATGATGGAGCTGAAGGGTGTCGGGCACGGAGGTGTCACACCGCCGGCGGAACGGTTTCACGAGATGCTGAGCAAAGTCCGAACGCACCATGTGAAGCGAATTGAGCATCGGTTCCGGTATCAACCACAAGGTCGGATTGACTGGTTGCGGCAAACGAGATTCCAGGGTGCGCCTTGGAAGGGCGAACACATCAGGGTCAAGCCGAAAGGTGAAGGGACTTACTCGGACGCATTGGTGAGAAAGTTGAAATCGACGTTGCCGGCC
This sequence comes from Phycisphaerae bacterium, assembly GCA_029260195.1. GTDB lineage: Bacteria > Planctomycetota > Phycisphaerae > UBA1845 > UBA1845 > OFTM321. Next base: position 1,436 of record JAJDDS010000085.1, on the reverse strand, counting down.
ATCGGAGGGTCGATCGAGGGGCAGGAGATTCGCATCCGGACGCGGCGGTGTTCCGAGATTGAGTTGCTCTTGAACGACGAGCTGGTCGACATGGACCTCGACATCGCGGTGTACCTCAAGGGCCGGATTGTCTTTCGCGGACGCCCGACGCCGCGCATCACGACCTTGCTCGATGTAGCCTATGAAGACTGGGAGTTCCAAGGATTGTACTGGGTGCGGTATGGCATCACACGGGAGGGTGAAATCGAAGAGCGTTGACGGGCGCGCGGATCCGGGTCCGCGCAGATGAGGAGTTTGGCAGAGGTTCGGTCTATTGAGCATTCTTGTTGCGATTGGCGTCGCGGTGATCGTCGGCGTCGTCGCCCTTCAATGTGATCGGTCGATGTCCGTTCGTCGGCTACGACAGGGCGCGCGCGTCGTTGAGACAGCCAACGGGCCGGTCGAGTACGGCACGGTCGGAAGCGGACCGGCGGTGCTCGTGTTGCATGGCGGGATGGGTGGTTGGGATCAGGGTGTCGCGCTGGGGGTGTCGCTCCTAACTCCGGTCGACGGCGCGGAACGCGACGCCTGCGTGGATTATCACCGCGCGTTGCAAGACGGTGACGTGTTGCTGCGAAATCGATTCACGGTGATCGCGCCCTCGCGCGTGGGCTATCTGCGTACCCCGCTCTCAACGGGACGAACACCGGCTGAGGGCGCGGATGCGATGGCTGCACTGCTCGACGCGCTCGGTATCGACAAGGCCGTTGTGATCGGCGTTTCCGGCGGCGGTCCGACGGCGCTTCAGTTCGCGATGCGACATTCGTCACGAACGTCATCGCTCGTGATGGTGGCGGCGATTGCCAAGCGGCATGTTCAACCGGTCCGCACGACCGAGAGTCTGGTGGGAAAGATAGTGTTCGCGCGCGGTCTCGGTTGGGTCGTGGACTTATGCTATCGCGGCGGACTGGCGTTCGCGGCATTGGCCCCGAAGTCCTTCGCGCGGTTGTTGCTGCGTGCCACCGAGACTTTCGATCGAGAGGGCATCGAGAACCGCCTCACGACGATTCGCCGCGCCCCGCGTCAGTTTCGTTGGATGCGCGGGCTTCTGCATTCCGGGTATCCGCTGAGCGTTCGGCAAATCGGATTGAGCAACGACCTCAGACAATTCGCGGCGATTGAAGATTACCCGATTGAATTAATCGCGTGTCCGACCCTTGTTGTTCACGGGCGACACGACGGAAACGTCACCTTTGACCACGCGGAATTCGTGGCCAACGGCGTTCCCGGTGCGTGTATGAAAGTGGCTGAAACGTGTGGGCACCTCATTTGGATGAGTGAGGAAGAGCGGGAGATCCGCGGGGCGGTGATCGAGTTCGTTGAGCGAGATTCACCCTGTCGGGCATCGTCGTCCGAATCTTAGAACGTGTTAAAGAAGAGGTGGAATGCGGGATCGT
>JAJDDS010000084.1 GCA_029260195.1 Phycisphaerae bacterium | reverse complement strand
GTCGCAGAGGTCGGCGACGGCGACAGAAAAGCCAGTGTCTGCCGTGATTCGCCATCCCGCCAAGCCAAGGCGCAGCCGGGCATCCGCCGAACCGGGTCGGCCAGCAGCGACGGAACCAAGGGTCCGTGCCGGTCCGGACGGGAAGCGCCGCTCATCGAGCCCGCCTCGCCGCGTGTAGGCGGAGTCCCGTGGGTATCAACGTGTGCCCCGACTCGTCTAAATGGCATGTTGCGTGCTGTGAGTATCAACCTAGTCTCCATGGCTCCGAACAGGCGATGACCGATGCCGCAACTTACTGTGAACACACGAGTTACAGATCAGCAACACATTTCCGCATCGGCGACAGCCGCGCGGGTCGAGTGCGAGAGATCGCCCAGATTGGGTGTTTTCACGCGCTTGCCGTTTTCACTTCCGAGCCGCCGCATTTCCCACACCGAAAGGGGGGGGCATGCCCGTTCCAAAGGCTAACGCAAAAAACGGACGCGGATCACGCCATGAAATCCCTCGGGTTTTCGCGAACGGCCCAATACATCCGAGAGCCGGCGAAGTCACCCGGATGCTCAGCGATGCGGGGCGTGGAGATGAACGAGCGGCCGAGCGCCTGCTGCCGCTGGTGTACGACGAACTGCACCGCCTCGCGGACCGCTACATGCATGACGAACGGGCTGATCACACGCTTCAGCCCACCGCGCTCGTTCACGAAGCCTATCTGCAATTAGTCCACCGGGGCGACAAAATCGATTGGCGCGACCGCGCCCACTTCATTGGCGTCGCCGCAAAAGCCATGCGCCAAATTCTCGTCAACCACGCCATCCACCGCCGCGCCGCCAAACGAGGCGGGGGCGTCGCCAAGGTGGCGCTGGACGACGTCGTGGCTGCGATCGAGGAACGGTCCATCGACCTCATCGCCCTCGACGAAGCCCTCTCCAAACTGGCCGTCATCGACCCGCAACAGGCGCGCATCGTCGAGCTGCGATTCTTCGCCGGACTCACCGTTCCGCAAACGGCTGAGCTGCTCGAGATCTCGCCGCGCACCGTGGATCGCGAGTCGCTGTTCGCCAAGGGTTGGCTTCACCGTGAAATCAGCAAGGGCAACTGACGTGGACGACTCACGCTGGTGGAAAGTCAAGGATCTAGTCGATCGCGCCTACGACCTGAACGCCGACGGACGCGAAGCCCTGCTCTCCGAAGCCTGCGCGGGCGACCCGGCTTTGCAGAGCGAAGTCGAAGCGATCATGACATCGGCCGAGCACGCCCCCGACATTTTCGCGACACCCGCAGCCGATGAACTTCTACAAGCCGGAACGCATCCCCCCCAAACAACGCTCGTCGGCTCCCGCATCGGACGATACACGCTGATCGGGAAAATCGCGGTCGGAGGCATGGGAACCGTCTACCTGGCCGAGCGATCCGACGGGCAGTTCGATCAACAAGTCGCCTTCAAACTCATCAACGGGCACATGGTCTCCGACGACATCGTCCGCCGCTTCCGCAGCGAACGCCAGACGCTCGCCAACCTCAGTCACCCCAACATCGCCAAACTCCTCGACGGAGGTACGACCGACGACGGCACGCCGTACCTGGTCATGGAGTACGTCCACGGCCAGCCTATCCATCAGTACTGCGATGAACAGAAGCTCAGCACGAGCCAGCGCCTCAGGTTATTTTGCGCCGTTTGCTCCGCCGTCCAATACGCCCATCAGAATCTCATCGTCCACCGCGACCTCAAGCCGGCAAACATCCTCGTTGACATCCATGGCACGCCCAAGCTGTTGGACTTCGGCATCGCCAAGGTGCTCGACCCCTCACCCAACGCCCGACCGGATGACGTCACCGCGGCCGTCCAACGATTGATGACGCCCCAATACGCCAGCCCGGAGTACATCAAAGGAGAGCGGGTCACGGTCGCCACCGACGTCTATTCCCTCGGCGTCATCCTGTACGAGCTGCTCACCGGCCACCGCCCCTACCGCGTCAGCGACAGCGCGCCCCACGAAATCGAACGGACCGTCTGCGAGCGCGACCCCGTCAAACCCAGCACCGCCGTCGTGCGCACCGAGCAAATCGTCTTCCGAGACGGTTCCACCCGCTCCCAAGTCACCCCCGCCACCGTCGCAGAAGCACGCGGCGATCAACCCGCCAAACTGCGCCGGAGACTCGCGGGCGACCTCGATAACATCGTCATGATGGCCATGCGCAAGGAACCGACTCGGCGCTACGCGTCGGCCGCCCAGTTCGCCGAGGACATCCTTCGCCATCTCGACCGCCTACCGGTCATCGCCCGTCGGGACACGCTCGGTTATCGCACCGGGAAGTTCTTTCGCCGCCACACGCTCCTCGCCACCGCCACCATCGCCCTCGCCCTGGCGCTCATCGGCGGCATCGCCGGCACGACCTGGCAGGCGCGCGTCGCCCGTCAACAACGGGACGCAGCCATTTTCGCGCAAGACCACGCCCAATCGGAAGCCCTCAAAGCCGAACGCGCCATCGAGTTCCTCAAAACCGTCTTCTCCTCCGTCGACCCCGCCTACGCCGAAGGACGCGACATCACCGTCCGCGAAGCACTCGACGAAGCCGCCGGACGAATCGATGACGACCTCAGTCAGGAACCGCGCGTCGCCGCCACCGTTCACGCCACGGTCGGCGCAGCCTATACCAGTCTCGGGCTGTACGACGAGGCGGAACGACATCTCGTCCAATCGCTGAGACTGCGCCGAGAAGTCCACCACGATCCTCACACCGAGGTCTCCGAGAGCATCAGCGATCTCGCCACGCTGCGGTACCAACAGGGACGATACGACCAGGCTGAACCTCTGTTCAACGAAGCCCTCACGCTCGACCGAGCGCTCTTTGGAGATCGACACGCTCGCGTCGCACGCTCACTCAACAACATGGGCGTCCTCAAACGCGCCAACGCTCAGCTTGAAGAAGCTGAGGCACTCTGCAGGCAAGCCCTCGAAATGCGCCGCGAACTCCTGGGAAGCGACTCTCTCGATGTGGCTGAAAGCCTCAACAATCTCGCCGGCATCCGAATGGCCGCCCGCGATCCCGCCGCCGCGAAACCGCTCCTCGAAGAAGCCCTCGCGATCCGCGCACGCCGACTAGGCCACGACCACCCCGACACCGCGCAGGCGCGAAACAACCTCGCCGTCGATCTCACCCACCTGGGCGACTACGACGGGGCAGCCGCCAATCTCCGCGACGCCCTCGCGACCTATCGCAAGATACTCGCGAGCGACCATCCGATCCTCCTCCGCACGCTCGGGAATCTCGCCGCGTTGCTCGCGACCACGGAGAAATACGCCGAAGCCAAACCCCTCTTCATCGAAGTGCTCACCCTCCAACGCGAACAACTGGGCGACGATCACCCCTCCGTCACGAACACACTCTGGAACCTCGCCAGCTGCCACCGCGGGCTGGACGACCACCAGACTCGCGAGTCCCTGCTGCGGGAATGCCTCGATATTCAAAAACGAAAACTCCCCCCCGACGACCCACGAACCGTCACCACCATCAACGAGCTCGGCCGATGCCTCATGCAACTCCGCCGCTACGAAGAGGCCGAGCTTCATCTCGTCAGAAGCCACGCGCTCCTCCAACAACAGCACGGCGACGACGACGACCGAACCATCGAAGCCGCCCGCTGGATCGCAGACCTCCGTCGGGAACGCGACGCCGCCACTCCGTGACCACTTTTCGACCCGATCATCAAGTCGTCCCGGCTGACCAAAGGCTCGTGATGCCTCTTACCCCAACCTTCGCACTTTTGAGGGTTGAACCGCGTTGGCGGGGTCGGCACGGGCGTTTTGACCCCCAAGGTCTGCACTACAAAGTCACGTTGAAGGGGGCGGCGGCATGATGGTTTCTCCGCTTCGAATGCGCGGCGGCGGTTGCTTCGGAAGCCGCAGGTTCAGCTTCTCCAGAATCATCGCCTGCTCCGCCTCCGGTTCCGTGTAACGGGGCATGACCAGCTCGCGGCCGTCCGTGATGGGGACATGCACGTCCACCAACTGGATGGCCGACAGAGACTTCAGCACCGCCCGCGGCGTCAAGCCCGGCGCGGCAACCTTGAGCCGCATCCGCAACGTCACCGTCAGGCAGTAGGACAGGAACGCGACGAAGATGTGCGCCTCCACACGACGCTCGATCTGGTGGTGAATCGGACGCAGGCCAAGATCGCTCTTGAGCGTCTTGAATGCTTCCTCCACGTGAACCAACTGCGTGTACCACGACCACAACACCGGCGCTTGTTGCTCCCAGACAATCGCTTTCGGCATCTGTTCGGGCGGCAGATAGGCACGCAGCATGTAGCACCCGTCACGATCCAACGCCTTCTTCCACGCCGATCGATCAGACGTGCATACAAACGTCTGGCGATTCACCGGTTCGTCGGCTTTCGGCTCGCGCACTTTCACCAAGCGCGCAACGCGACCGGCATCGCGCTGCAGGACCGCCACTTTCTTGAGCAACGTATCGCGGCTGATCGTCCTTCGCTTGAGTCGGTTCAAACCGTGAATCAGTTGTTTGAGCTTCCGCCGTCGCATGGCCGTTTCTTTCTTCCGCCGATCCACGCTGCGGGCCAGGACGTAGAACTCATTCTCCCGGGGCAGGAGCTTCACCCGCACGCCGTCGTGAACCTCCTCCCACGGGCGATCGACCAGGTCCTTTTCGAGTTTGCTCAGCAGGCTCCGCGGCGTGCCGACCAGATAGGCCACGCCCTCGCTGCGCATCGCCTCCAGCGTCGCTTCCGTCGGAAGGCCCCGGTCCATCACCCATACCCGACGGGCCTTGCCATACAGTTTCTCGACCTTGTCCAGGAACGGCTTCAGTGTCGTCTTATCCAGTGTATTCCCGGAGAACACTTCGTAGGCCAGGGGCAGTCCGTCAGTGGTCACGATCAACGCGATCACCACGTTCCCGTATCCACCAACGCAGATTCGACCCGTCATTTTCTCAAACCGTGCGAAGGTTGGGCTAGCGCCGGGTGTATGGCGGGGTAGAACGTATGTGCTGGCTGTCAAATCAAAAGATTGAGGGGCTCGGGTATGCTCCCGTGTCGCGACGCAACCACCGGTGAACACCGGAGCGCTAGTCGCTCTCGCGGTTCGCGAATACAAATGCCGCGCCGTGCACGTCCACCGTAATCGTGTCCCCCGGGCCGAAGTCGCCGGACAAGATACGTTTTGCGAGCGGGTTTTCGATGGCTTGTTGGATGAGGCGCCTCAGAGGTCTTGCTCCGTAGGCCGGGTCGAAACCGTCCGTGGCGAGCTTCTGCGTGGCCGCTGCGGTGATGACCAGCTTCAGGTCGCGCTCGGCAAGTCGCTGGTGCAGGTAGGCCGCTTGAATCTCCGTAATCTTCACCAGGTCTTCACGCGTGAGCTGGTGGAAGATTACGGTTTCATCGATTCGGTTGAGGAACTCCGGACGAAACATCTTCTTGAGATCCTCCTTGATGCGCATCTCGATCTCAAGATCCAGGGCCGGCGCGTCGTCGTGGCCGCTTTCGATGAGCTGCTGAATGTGCTCGCCGCCGATGTTGGACGTCATCGCCACGATCGTGTTTCGGTAGTCCACGGTGCGTCCATGGCCGTCGGTCAAACGCCCGTCGTCCAACACCTGCAA
>JAJDDS010000083.1 GCA_029260195.1 Phycisphaerae bacterium | reverse complement strand
GTGTGTTGCATCTCGCTGAGGTCCCAATCGTGCAACTTCTTCTGATCGGCGGTCAGTATCTCTCGCCACTCCTCGTTGGACCGGAGAATCTCCTCCTTCGCCTCGCGGACGATCTTGAGCGCCACCGGCCCAAGCGCTGCTGCTTTGTCCGCATCGGGAACCGACCCGCTGCGCTGGTGGATGGCGAGATCGCGCAGGAGCGGCCAGACTTCGGCCTGATGCTCCTCGATGAAGCGGTTGACCCGCTCGGTCATCATGCGGTCGGTGAACGCCGCCTGTTCCTCGTTGAGGCTGTACCTGCGAGCCAGGTTGCGCGTCGCTATTTTCAGGATCGCGGATGGTTCCCAGAAGCCCTCGACAACCTTCTTCGCCTCGTCGACTTTTTCGCCGGATCGTCGCTCGGGTTCGGCAAGAACCGACGGCGACGCCGCACCCACAGCCCACCCCGCGATCAACAGCAGCTTCGTAATTTCGTGACTCACGATGGATCTTCTCCCAACGGTGGTTTTCCGTCCCCACGCCCCGCCGATCCGATCGGCCGGGTGCAGCACTCTCAAAGCCTATCTTATACTATAACCAAATGTCCCGGATGCAATGGGCGCACGATCGGCGCGTTCCGGCGCGCGGCGGACTCGCATTTAGTGCCTGATGGCTGTTCTTGGCCCAAGAACAGCGATGAGCGCGAGGCGTCCGAAAACACGGGTGGCGGCCCATCCGCGTGTTCGAGTGGTCACTCGGACCGGGCGATCTGGATGCGATTGCCCGGAGCCTGCCACCATCGCAGCTCAAGGTCGCGGGTTGTTCATGGACTCGCCGGTCCACGATTGTGTAGCCGGGGGGCTGATGCCGTTGATCAGCTGCTTGAAGGCGTTCAGATCAAGCGGGTTAACGCTGCCGTTGCGGTTGATGTCCACGAAGTCCACGTCGACCCCGGCGGTCGGGGGAACGGTCTGGTTCTCCACCGTACCCAAACCCAACAAGAAACGGGTGTTGGACTTGGCCGGATGCCAGTGCGTCGAGCAACGAGCCAACCTCGTGCTGGACGGCGCGCCGAGCGTGGTGATTCAGACGCAACCGACCGGTGGCACGTTTTGCGTCGCTGCGAGCATTTTTTTGTGTTGGTCGGAGCCGCGAACGCCGTGTCGTTTCAGTGGTTCAAGAATGACGCACCCATCCCCGGCGCAAACGCCGCATGCTTGAGGATCGCCGACGCGCAAACGTCCGACACGGGAAGCTACCACGCCGCGATGATCGGGGCGCGCAACGAGGTGACATCGGACGCTGCCGTCGTGACTGTCGAAGCGTGTGACGACCGGCAATAGGCGATACAGGAGAGTCCGTCCATCTCCCGCGCTGAACGGGTGAGCGCAACCGCTTCGGCCAACGTGTCACGCGCGCCGAATTCTCCCAAGCGAGCGTCCTTCAATCGTTACGTGCGGTCGACGCCAGCCTCGTCAACCCAAAGTCACTTCCCGCGGACGCGGCCGACGAGACCTTGCGTGGACGTCTTGATGCCCTTGACCGAACTCGCCAAAGCCTCACGGCTGGGAGCGTATTCCATCGCAACGTCGTAGTATATCTTCTCGTTCTCGATCAGCTCAGCCAGCGAGTACGTAAAGCTGCGCATCCCATCCTCGACGCTTTGAGCGATGATCGCGGGGAGGTCTTCGTCTTCGGACCGGCGGATCTTATCGCGAACGGTCGCGTTATTGAGGAGCACCTCCGTCGCGGGGACGCGCGTTCCCTCGTCAATACCGGGCAGGAGTCGTTGACACATGATCGCTGCCAAGCTGCTCGAGAGCGACGAGCGAATGAAGTCGTGGTCGCCGCGATCGAAGAACTCGAGAATACGGGCGAAGGTCTGCGTGGCGTCGGAGCAGTGGATCGAGCCCATGACCAAATGCCCCGTCTCCGCGGACTGAATGGCTGCCAGCATCGTCTCCCGGTCGCGCATCTCGCCGATGAGGATGACGTCGGGGTCCTGCCGGACAACGAAACGCAGCGCTTCGGAGTAATTGGGGATGTCGATACCAATCTCACGCTGCGAGATGATGGACTTCTTCGGCTTGAACACGTACTCGACGGGATCCTCGACGGTGATGATGTGCGTCGATCGCGTCGCGTTGATGTGCTCGAGGAGCGCAGCCATGGTGCTGCTCTTGCCGCTGCCGGTAACACCGCTGATGAGGACAAGCCCGGCGTGCGTGTTGCCGATCGTCTTCTCGTAGGTGGCGGGTAACTGCAACGATTCAAAGGACGGGATTTCGCTCTGCACGCGGCGGATCGCGGCGTGCATCTCGCCGGTGGCGCGGTAGACGTTGATGCGAAATCGGTCACCGGACGCACCCTTGAGCGAGAAGTCAAGGTCCCCGTGTCGAGCGTACTCCTCCCGACGCGCTTCCGGAACGAGTGCGCGGAACATGTCTTCCATGTATTCGGTCGAGTCGATGCGGGCGAGCTCAACCTGTCGAAGGTGCCCAGCCACACGGTAGTACGGCGAATACCCAACCTTGATGTGCAGATCGGAGGCGCCGAACTTGCCCATCCCGGCCAGCAAATTGTCAATCGTTTCCTTCGGTGTCATGCGACGACCAATCCTACGTTATCGACCCGTTCGGTCGTGTCGCGGTCATCCTCCGATGAGCATCGAAGCGATCGTCGTGATCGTAAGAACAGCAGCCGTGGCGATCGCGACGATCACAAGTGTGGTCGTTCTCTTGTTCTGCTCGGTCAGCAGAACCGCCATCCGCTCGTCACCGGCGGCTGTGGCGGCGTGAAGTTCCCGAAACGAAGCGACCGAGGCATCCGACGCTCGATTCAACGAGCCGACTGCGTCGTGGAATCCGTCCATCGACGCGGCGATGCGCTCCTGCGTCTTGCGGCTGGCGTCGATCTCATCGCGAACCGAAACAAGCGTCTCGCGCTGCGCGTCGGCGATCTTCGGCAGTTCAGACATTGACGACTCGACCCGCCCGGAGCGAGCATTCCCCACCTCGAGTTGTTCGGCGATCGCACGGAGCTGCTCGTGCTGCTTGTCCATACTCTCCGGTAGACGGGTGATGGAGTCCGTTAACCGCACCACGGATTCAGCCATCTCACGGCTGCGGGTGTCCTGCGTGTCGAGGTGTTTCTGGATCGACTCGATCACCTCGCCAAGCCGCTGGTATCCGTCCTCAAGCCGCTGAAGTGATTGGGTCCGCTCTTGCCAACGGGAGAGCAGAGTCCCCACCGTATTGCGCTCATCGTCGCTTGTCGTCGGTTTGATCAGCCCGTTGTCGTCGACATCAGCGAGCCCGGCGTCGCCGCGGCGACCGGCTGATCCCGTCTTGAACCAGGCACCGACTCTTGAGAATAGCTTCGTCGTTGGCATCGGTATGTTCACCCTCCGTTCGATCCCGCGCACAACCGACCCGGAGGCCGCCACGTCGCGAACCCGAGGTGTGAGCCGGTCTCAAGTGATGTTAGGGCTGGCGGCGCGCATCGTCAACGCGGGATCCCCACGCCAGACGGTGACGGCCGACCTCGGTGATCCGAGATCGGCCGCATCGTCCGTACCGCTGCGCGTGCTGGAGGATCGCCCGCGCAGCGCGCCCATGTGCTATGGCGCTACAGCCTTCGGCGCAGGAGGCAGATGGCGCCGAGACCCAGTAGCGCCAGCGATGCGGGTTCCGGTACCGGAACATCTGAACCGTACGTGTACAGCAACGTCACCGTCGTCGTATCGCCTTGTGCAAGTTCGATCGGGATGTTCAGTCCCATGAACCCGTCGGCCGTCGCGGCGCTGCCTGGGGGGAACGCGCCACTCGTACCGTTGGTGTTGGACCCGACGCCGGCAATGTGGTTGAGCCAGTTCGTCGGCGTACCGAACGCGTCCCACACCTGCACGTCTGTTCCATATCCAAACGGCGGCCCGCCCGGTGGCGTGACGCCGTTCTTGCCGCCGTAGTAGCCGTTGGCTTGGGGACTGCTGAGCGTAATGGCTGTATCGGAGTTGCCGACCTCTTGCTGAAAGACGTACGTGTCCAGTCCGGAACCGTTCGTGTTCGTGCCGACCTCGTCGTCGATGAAATCCCCGGACCAGAACAGGTCGGCGTCAAACGCACGCACCAGGTCGAACGAAACGGTTGGACCGTTGTTCGTGATCGCGTAGGTTTGCTGGAGAAATGCGACGCCGGGGTCGGCGGACGCGACGTGTTGCGTGAGACCGAAGTCCATGTCCGTGCTGCCCCCCTCGACATGGAACGAACTCATCAGCGTGTCGAAGATCCCGTTTCCACTCGTATCCGACGCCGACAACGCTCCGGTGATCAGCCTGTTCAAGCTCCCATCGGCTTCAAACGGGACCGGACCGACGGTGTTCTGCCAGTCAAAGCTATCGCTGAGCAACTCGCGCTGACCGCTTCCGAACATGAACAGCCCGCTGGTGAAGGTGGCTTCGAGCGGACCGAAACCCCCCGCCGGATTGAAGATGTCGCCGCTTCCGCCGAAGGTGGTGCTGGCCCACGACCCATACTCATCCGGGGAGATGCTCAAGTACCCGTCGGCGTTGGGGTTGTTCCCGGTGGCGATCGAGACGGTCCCCAATCCCGGAAGGCCCGGGCCGGTGTTGTTGTAAACGTCGGCGGATACCGAGACCGTAGTAAACGTGACCGCGGCGGCGAGCGCCCAAGTCGCGATCGTGTCGTTTCGACGAATCATGTCAGCCTCCTCCAATCAACGGTTGGGTGTGACCACTGGAAAAACGCCGAGCGCCGCGCGCCGGCGTCGATGGAATTGTGTTGGGACTCGAAGGACATCGAGGCGGCGAGGATGCGGATTCGGAAGGGGGGATCAACCCGCGCGTGTCGCGATCAGTCCGCGCGGTTGAGAGTGTCAAGTATTTGACACTGGTCGATTCCAGAACCGAGCCCGGCATGGTCCGCCTCCTCCGGCTCCGGGCTTGGGCCGACGCACGCGTTCACCGGCGACGTCGACACAAAAAAAGAACCCGGGCGATGCCCAAAGGCTCTCTCTCCTGTTCCAGCTATACTGATGTTATCAGATTGCCGGCTGCAATTCAAGCAGCATTTTGCAGATTCAAGCGAAATGAAACAGAGCCCGCGGCGATCGCCGAGCCGGGTTGGCGGCGTCTCGAACCTCAACTGGGACAAGCACTTACGGTCCTGACTGACGGCGACGCGTCACGATGGCGGCCGACGCGCTGGTCGCCCGGCAAGCTCTCTTGGAATTCGATCAGAGCCCGGCCTCGACTTGAGGGATGTAGATCTCCGCGTCGAGCAGGCAGTTCTCGACGGCGGGGAGCGCCCAGTTGTCCTGGTTGACGAAGAAGATCCGGTGGTCGATCGGCCGGCGCAGGCGCTCGATGATGCCGTTGCCCATTAAGCCGGGAATGGCTGTCGGGACCGCGTGCCCCCAGCGGGTCATGCGCACTTGCGTGACGGCACTGATGGGCACTTTGAGCAAGTTGAGCATCTCCTTGACCTGCGGCGCCAAGCGTTCGGCGTAGTCTTGATGGGCGTCGTCAAGCACGAGTGTGAAGCGGGCGGTGTCCCAAGGCAGCGGCCAATAGAGCGTCAATACGCTCCGCGGGATATCTCGGATGCGCGCGTAGTCACCCGAGAGCAAATCCACCACGCGCGAGTTCTTCCACGCCTGACTCGCGTCCATCGGGAAGTCGCCGTCGCCCAGTAGAAAAATATCGTAGAAGTCTCTCTTAACGGGCGCGTCCAGGAGGACGTTGGCTACCACATAAGGTCGCGTTCCGACGAAGTGCATCGCGTCGTATTTCTCGAGGTCCAGTTTCGAAAGATCGTGGATGATGTACTTGCAAATCATCTTGGGCGTACACATGACGACGCGCTTGGCAAGGATCGAATGGAACTGACCGTCGCGGTCCGCGTAAGTGACCTGAACGCGGTCGTTCGGCGCCAACCGAACGTCCGCGACCTTCGCATCCGAGCGGACGGCGCACGGCGTGTCCGAAGTGCCAATCGCCGGCGCGGTGAGCTTCTTCCAGAGTTGTTGGACCATATAGGT
>JAJDDS010000082.1 GCA_029260195.1 Phycisphaerae bacterium | reverse complement strand
AGTGCGGACAGTTCAACGGTCTGACCGATCACGCCGGCGTGCTCCCCGTGCGCGAAGTAGTCCCGGACGCCGTGGCGGTGGCTCGTGCGATACTCTTCAGGCATAAGAAGATCGAGCGGTTGCCCCACGATCTCCGGTGGTGATTTTCCGAACATTGTCACTGCGGACTGATTGAAGAGTGTGACCAGGCCTTCGCTGTCCATGGCGATCATGGCGTCCTTGCTGACGTCCACCACAGTGCGCAGCCATTGTTCGCCCTGGCCGAGACGGTGCTGAAGATCCAGCACGCGTTCTCCCGCACGGACTCGCGCGATCAACTCGGCCGGGTGAGCGGGTTTCACGAGATAGTCGTCGGCGCCGGCTTCGAATCCGGCGACGACTTGATCCGGCTCGCCGTTGCCCGTCAGTAGGATAATGTAGATGCCGCCGTCGGCTTTGGCAGCCTGCAACTCTCCGCACAACGCCACACCCGTCAAACCTGGCATCTCCCAGTCGGACAGAAGGATCACCGGCTTGTGCCGACGCACCATGCGGAGCGCTTCGTCGCCGTCGCCGCAGCATGAAACGACATATCCGGCATTGCTCAGGTGTCTCTCAAGGAGGGCAGCCAAGCTGGCATCATCGTCGGCAATGATAACATGGAGGTTCGTCATGCGCTCTCATCCTGTCCTGTTCGTTTGGGCGACGGCGGACCGCTCAACGGCAGCTCGACGTGGAATGTCGTGCCCTAAGGTGATACTCCGGTTCACAATCCCCTTCGTGGTCTACGTGGTCTCGCGCAATCGCTCGAACGTCCGCGTCTGCGCCTGCTGCCATTCTTCTGGCTCCTGTCCCAGTGCATCGGCGACGACTTTTTGGATGTCCTTTTCATCCCACGGCTTCAGAAGGAGTCGATAGATCTCTCCGTCGTTGACGGCAGGGATTGCGACGTCCGGATCGCAGCCGTGAGCGCTGAGCAGGACTCGCATCGTGCCCGGCGAGATGATCTTCGCCCGGTCCATAACCTCCGTGCCGAGCATTCCCGGCATGGCGTAGTCGCAGATAAGAACCTGGACGTCCTCCCGCTCGAGATAATCGAGCGCGTCGTCACCGTTGTTGGCCAACAGGACTCGGCAGCCGAATCTCTGGAGTTCGCGCTGGAGCGCCTTGAGAACACTCTCCTCATCGTCTACGCAGAGGACCGTTGGGAGACGCGGGGATTTATCACTCTCTGTCATATTGAACTCCTTGCACATTCTGTCCGCCGTATGTCGCAGATCTAACGAACCAGCCGTCTTCGTCCATGATCCATGTCCGCCCGCTCCGTCTCAGCTTCAGCCGCCGAGAGCGACGTTCCACCTTGCACGTCCACCCACACCGAACGAGCCGCCTCTGACCAGAATCCGTCCGCGCGATGGAACAACTGCGTAGCTCCAACGGCGGGGCTCGGAGTGGCTAAACCCGTCGGCGCCACGATATGTACTCCCCTCCAATCCTCTGAGATGGGCTCATGTCGAGCAGTCAACGCAGGCCAGACCATCCGGCATTGGCGAAGCATCATCGCGTTCGGCATTCGCCGCTTGACTCTAATCGGCGATCCGCGACTCCGGTTTCGGTTGCGCGCCAGATGTCGGACGCTTTCCGCGTGCAAAACACCCGGGGGCGATAAGTTTTCCCGTCGCGCGCGCGGGTTCTCGGCCCCGCGAGAGTTTGCCGACGCCTCGCAATGATCCTGAGACACGTACTGACACATCGAACGGACGCAGTGGTCAACGTTGGGCCACCCTTCGGGGCATTCGGCGAGACTTGGCTACGCGGATTATCGGGTCGACGTAGTCCCACCACGCCCGGCGAATCCAAAAGAACCAGGTCGAACCCACCGGATCGTGCGACGTGGGCTTCGCGCAGTGGCTGAGACGTCGCTGTGCTGTCAGCCGACGAGAAGGTACCTAACTGCCGGGGCGGCTGGGGGACGCGTTGACGCGCACGGTTGGGCTCAGTAGCTTGGGCGGCTGTCGCGTCGTGCGCGTCCGCGCGAGGCCCGGGCGGCGCGTGCGGGATTGGCGACGCGCGGTATTTCTGACGGGCGCCCACCGCGAGATGCTCGGGTTCTCGCTCGAGACGTTCTCTGGTGTGCGGACGGCCCACCAGGGTGCCGGCTGTCGCGGTCTTGGAGTTACGCCACACTCTGTTCGGAGAACATAGCGCATGACATCACTGCGAGGATTGTATTTGGTTTCGGTCGTGATCGCGGGAGCGGTGCAGTGCGGTCTTTCCGGTTGCACCGGTGAGGAAGTGATCGGGGGAATCCTGGGCCTTGGTTCAGCCATTTGCGAGACGGACGGACGATGCGACGACGGGTTGTTCTGCAACGGAGAGGAACGTTGTGGTGGGGGCTTCTGCGAAAACGGCGTCGTTCCGTGCGGCGCCGGCGCTTGCGACGAAAACACCAATACTTGCTCCGCCGCATGTACGTCCGAGACCTGCGATGATGGGGCGTTCTGCAATGGACAGGAGACGTGCAGCTTCACAAACGACGCCGCGAACGGGGAATGCGTCAGCGGTGATGTTCCCTGTCTGGCGGGTGAGATCTGCCTCGAGGACGACGATCGGTGCGTCGAATGCACGGCGCGGGAAAACTGCGCATCGGGTCAATTGTGCATCGACGAGCTCTGCATCGACGCGCCAACCGAACCCGAGAGCTTCACCGTGATTCTGCTTAACGAGGATATTCTGACGACGCATCTCCTGACGGCGGCGGAGGATTTCGGTGCAGCGAATCGGCTCGCCCCCGGTGCAAGCCGGACGTTCGGGATGCCGCCGTCGCTGGCTGGCGATGTGTTTACGTTCCGCGCGGGTCGGAACGGCGTCGCCTTCGCGACCGTCGATTGCGAGTTTTTCCCCGAGCCGCTCGAAGACGCAGTCGTCACGTGGACCGGATTTGCACTGACGTGCGGCGGCGATTTGACGACGCGGTAACGCGACGGACCGGAAAGATCAGCCCTTGGCCATCATCTCGTGGCGGACGCGGGATTCGACTTGGAGCATGTTTTCACCAGCCAGTCGGACGAGCGCAAGCAGGCTGTTCATGCTCGAAACCTCCTCGACCTGCTCATCGACGAACCAGTTGAGGAAACTCCGCGTGGCATAGTCATTCTCGGCTTCAGCCAGCCCGACCAGGTCGTTGATCGATCGCGTGACGTTTTCTTCGCTCTCGAGTGCGGCTTGGACGATGGCTTTGGCGTCGGCGAAGTCGGTTCTGGGTTTTGGAATCGCTCCCACGGTGACGTCGCCACCGACCTCCTGAATGTAATGGAGGATTTTCATCGCGTGCTCGCGCTCTTCGTTGTGCTGTTCGATGAAGCGCGTTGCGAGGATCTTAAGCCCCAGTCGCTCGAACTCGCACGTCATCGCCAGGTAGGCGTGTGACGCGGCGAATTCGACCGCCAGTTGCTCGTTGAGTTTGTCACACATCTTCTCGGATATCATCATGGGCCTGGATCCTCTTGCGATTCTTGTCTGATCAGGACGACGCCGCGCGAACAAGCAGCCTCGCCAGTCGGCACTTGCCAGTCGTCCGTTGTCCGCGCGGACAGCTGGGAACGCCTCGCCCTTCGTGGGCGACGAGGATCGTTTTACTCGTTCCGCCGGCGACCGTCCAGCCCGACACGAGGATTGGTCCCGAGATGGGTGTGGCCATACCTGGTGGCAGCGGTGAATTCGTCCTTCCAGACTTCAAGTGCATTGGGCCCAGGCAGCTCGTCTGCCTGTGTTTTCGCGAGGGTGTCGTGCCGAGCACCGGCGGGCAAGCCGCGTGGCACCCGTCCCACACGATGCCAAGATAAATGGCCACACCCTCCCGAGATCGCTGTGGGCAGGAGTACGGGCGGGTCAACGTGCAGTCGTTGATGTTGACGCGTAACACGACGAGTCCTCCGGTGACGTTGGCGCGTTGGAGGAGGGTGGGGTCGACACCCGATGTTCCGGATTCGAGGGTGACGCTGACGTCCAACGGGTCGTCGCGGGTGACGATCAAGCTGGCTAGGCTATCGAGGGTCAGACGCCGACGTCGTCGCGCCGCCGTCCGTACACGAAACGGGGGCCGCCTACCGACGGATTGTCCCGCTTCCCAACGGACCGCTCCCGGTCGTTGACCCGTCGAATCTGAATTTGATCGGACATGTTACAGAGACGGCAGAGACAACGGAGATCCCGTTGTTCCCTGAAGTACTGCCCCACCCGCGTGAAGTGTTCGAGGCTGCCGTACCGGGCACCGAGCACGTCATCACCCGGTATCGCAAGACCGATCAAAACCTGCGGACGCAATCCAAACGCATCATTCGAAAGACCCCGTTGGGGACGTGGCCAAAGCTGTTTCAAAACCTCCGGTCTGGCCGGCAGACGGAACTGGCCGACCAGTTTCCGCAACAGGTCGTGTGCAAGTGGATTGGAAACTCTGAGCCGGTGGCGGCGGAGCACTACCTGCAAGTCACCAACGAACACTTCGAGCGTGCTGCGATCACCGGAGTCGAGCCCGTGCCAAGAGCGGCGCAGAATCCGGTGCAGCATGCGCGCGCCGACTTGCACGGTGGTAAACACCGAGAGACCGATCCGCGATGACGGTACCGAAAACAACGAAATGCACGTCGGTGCGGTTGAGTTCACGTGCCAGAAAACACCACTCACGGGCCCGGTAGGACGCGAACCTACGACCAATCGATTATGAGTCGACGGGTCGATTCTGTAAGTGCTGAAATCGCAAGCGGTTACGACGGACCGGAAAACGATGTAGCCCCATGCGCTACCACCGCGGAGGAAACAGACCCCGACTTGGCAGCGGTCGTCGCCGTGTGGCCGGACCTGCCGGACGCGAACCACTCCACTGGTTTGACGTTGTGGTCGTATGCAATCGCCCAAACGGGTATGTCGCCGAAACGCGGCCGTACCCAGACCGCGACCGTGCCTGGACCACGGAATCCGGCAATCGTTTCCCAACGGTACCGAGATGATGGCTTGCGATCCGCCAGAACTTCGCCCAATAACCCGCCTTGAACCTGCGAAGGCCAGTCCTCATCGGCGATGTTCACAAGCAGCCGAGTCCTTAGCGGTGCCGGGATCTCGGATAACGTCGCCCCGCGCCATTTCGCGTAGGCCCGGTCAAGCGAAGAACTCTTCGTCGCTGACCCCGTGCCCGGGAAGCGGCTCGAATTGGCGACGGAGAGGTTTGATCCACTTCATCTGTACCTCGCGATGTTGTGCCTTGGGAAGGGTGTAGACTGTGCGGACTTTCGAGATGTGAGAGAAGCCGACAAACGCCCCGTGCGATCCGCTACCGACCGAGGGGTCCCACGCGATGTCCCATGTCGACAGCTTCTTTCGGAGCTTCGAAAACTTCACTTCATGCGACACCTAGCTGACGGAGGTCCCAATCCTTGACGTCGTCGACAACCGTGGGGTGGTGACCGAGTCGCTTGTTTGCGTCGCGGATGATCCGCTCCCAGAGTTCAGGAGCCAACGGTTGCGCCTCTCCGAGCATCTTCCAGTATCGCATGGGGGCGTCTGAGAACACGGCCGCGTTGTG
Source organism: Phycisphaerae bacterium (assembly GCA_029260195.1). Taxonomy (GTDB): domain Bacteria; phylum Planctomycetota; class Phycisphaerae; order UBA1845; family UBA1845; genus OFTM321. The sequence continues at coordinate 3,311 of JAJDDS010000082.1, read as the reverse complement.
TTTGACCGCCGCGTTGATCGTTGCCTCGATGTTCTCCAGCAGCTTCGACGCCGCGCCTTCAACCGAATCATCATCGGCGATGATGTCCATGTTCAGGCAGTGCGCGGTGAACGCCCCACCTTCGCCATCCTCCGAACGGTAAATGACGATCTGGAACCTCAGCGGTAGATTGCTCATGTGCCCGTTTCCCTTGCCCCGTCCGGCGCGGCCACCCCTGGCGTCCGGCTAGCCCTGGTACCCAGTCATATCATACACATCGGCACGCCGTGGCGTAGCGTGCCAATTCGGCCCCGACCGCCGTTTGGGTGCCGAAAAACACGACTGTGAAGTTTTTTTGGGGGCGGGCATGACCGAAACGCTCCGTGACGGTCCCAATCACCCCGTCGCGGTGAACCCGATCAAACACCCCGCAGCAGCCGCGACGGCGCGTAGGATTCGAGGGCGGGGCGCGGCGACGGTTGCGGCCCTCCGGTGATGCGTTTTCCCGCACGGTCGGCGCATCACTGGAAGGCTCTCCCGGTAGACCGTGAAACGACCGTGCGGGAGAGACGGTGCGTCATGTCCACAACTCAACTCGCGTTGTCGCCGACGGAGAAAGCCCTGCTGGTCGTCGCGTACGATTGGCTTTGGGAGCCCTACCCGATACTCGACTTGGGCCAAACGAATCGCGATGAGTGCGAGAAGGACCCGACCCTGGACCCCACCTACGAATGGTATGAACAGGGGGAATCTGAACCATATCAGGACGCCGTACCACCACCGTTTGTCACGATTCCGCTTGAAGGCAAATTCCACAACCTTGAGTCGGCATTCATGTATCTCGAAACTGGCGAGTACATGGGGCGTCGCGGGCGCTGCGGCTATCCGAAAAAGCCATGGGATTATCGCCTCCCCGACGGTCGCAGGTTTGGGATTGAATACCGCTATGACGACTGGACTGATGAGGACCCGGGAGAAGCAACGCACATCGAATTCTACATCGACGGAGAACACCAGGCGGGGCGGAACCTTGCAAATCCATCGAGATGCCCGAAGTGCCACATGGGAGCACTGAACGTGAACCACAAGGACGAGTTGTATTGCGAACGGGGCTGCGGAACACTGACGATCGAGGATTTCGATAGAGGGATCACGCTGACACCCAAGGGCATCGCTGTCGCGCGGCAACTGAAGCACGTCGAAGGGTTCAACCCGTTTGCTGCACTGGCCGGACCAGTCGAGACGAAGCCGACCAAGCGACGCATGCCGCGCGAAGTCGCTGAGAAAGAAATCGAACGATTCATCAAGGCGAACGACATGCGTGAGATCGAGGGCGCGCCGTTGACATCCGATGAGATAGCAAAGGCCGTCGGTTGCTCGGCCGGGGTGGTCAGAGAATCGAAAGCGTGGGCCAAGCTGCAGGGCGAACGCGCTGATCGTAAGCAGGCACGGACACCGACAGGCGCTTCCGATCGCGAGCCAGCCGACGCAACATACGAAGAACTCCTCCGCGAATCGAACCTTGACAACGCGAACCACCCAAGCCCGACGATCCCGGACGCCCGCAATCCTTGGATCAACCCCCATGCCTGCGGATAGGAACAACTGGTAGCAACCCCCTCCCGTCCGAAAAGCACCAAATCTGCGGGAAGCGTCATAGAGCGTCATGACGCTACCGGCCCCGAAAAACCACGTTTCTGGCCCAATATCGCCGATTTTCTGTCCGTCACAGCCAACGTCATGACGCTCGCGCCTATTGGTAGAGGGCTTGTGTTCCTCTCGAAAGGCAGGTGCGACGCATGGCTACGACAAGGACTGAAACCGACATCGTCCGCTTCATCACACCCGGTGTGATCGCTGAGAAGATCGGCGTCCCTATCCACCGAGTGCTGCATGTTCTGTCCACGCGCAAGCACATTCGACCACGAGCACGGGCGGGGACGCTCCGCCTATACAACAACGAGGCCGTAGCCGCGGTCCGCCACGAGCTGAACGCGATGGACGCCCGGCGAGGGCGGAGGAAGCCGAGCGACTGTGTTTTGGAAGCGGAGACCTGACGAAAAGACCCCGCCGGCGCGTGGCCGGACGGGGCTGAATACGGATCGGCGGGCACCACCCCGCCAAACAGGAAAGATCGACATGAGCATCATAAACCACCCCCAGGCCGGAATCAATCACAAAACCCAGCTCGCCGGACTCAGTCGGTGCATTGAGCGGACCGAGAAGCGACTCGCGGCCTGCACAGGACGGCAACGCGCGCGAGAGATCCGCGACCGGATCGCGCGACTCGAATCGCTCCGCGCTCGAATCGTGGAAGGCGCGTCGATCGAGGTCGCGGCGGAGTGTGCCGCGTGAAACGCGACGGCGACCACTTCCACGCCGTTCGTGACGCCACCCCCAGGCACGTCAACCTCGACGCCAGTGACCGGCGGCGGCTGCACCCGATGCTCCGGTCGCTCCACCGCGCGATCCATGCCGGACGGGAGGACGTGGCGGGGTTCTTCGCGCGGAGTGCGGCGCGGCTGTGCAGGAAGGCGGACCGCGATGGCTGACACCTTCGTCAAAATCCCGACCGAGATCCTCGCCCGAACGGACCTGACGGCGGCGGCGAAGCTGGTGTACGCGGTCCTGGCTGATCGTGCTCGCGACACGGGTCGATCGTGGGCGGGGACTCGGCGGTTTTCCACCGACTGCGGCATTTCGCGCTCGACCGTTGTCGATTCACTCGCCTTACTCGAAAAGCTGGGGTTGATAGACGCCGAGCGCCGGGGCGTCGGCAAGACGACGATCTATCACCCAACCGGACCGAAAACCAGTCCGGAACCGGACTGAATGCCGACCTGAAGCAGAGAGAGAATATAAAGCAGAGCGCTGCCAAGCGCAAGCGCTCAGCGCCGCGCTCTCAGAAATCATCCCCCCACCAAGCCCTGATCGCGCACTTCACGGACGAGTGGGCTTCCAAGGTTGGCGGCGGCGTGAAGTATCACTTCAGCGGGGCGAAGGACGCGACGGCGGCGAAGCGGATCCTCGCGGACGTCGACCTCGAGCGCGCCAAGCGCATCGTCGACGCCTACCTCGACTCCGACGACGGCTGGCTGACCGAGCGGGGGAAGACGTTGGGGATCCTGGCGAGCGGCGCGCAGCTCCCGAAGTTCATCGCCTCGACGGCCGGCGCCGAATCAACCGAGCCCCTAGCCAGCGAACCCCCGGTCTTCATTTCGTTCCGCGAGCGGTTCCGCGCCGATGTCGACGCCAACCTTGATTCTCTCGCACGAACCCCCGTTTGCGCGAGCGGTTGAGCGTTTTTTGTGGCGTGAGGTGGAGGCGTGAGG
>JAJDDS010000081.1 GCA_029260195.1 Phycisphaerae bacterium | reverse complement strand
ACAAACCGGCGTGATCTTGTTCCGTCAACCCAGAATCACCCGCACGCGGCGCACCGCAAGCCCAAAAACGCCAGAAGTTTTTACGAGGGAATCAAGATTGGGTGAGGCGGTGTGAGTGTATCAATGGAGGTTTTGGTGCCGGTCCGACCATGGCGGCGGACCCGCTGCACACAGCCCACGGCTTGCGCGCGCTCAAACTGACGGGCGGGGCGTTGCGCTACGGCACACGGATACATGCAAAGTGGATTCGTCGTCGACTTCGTGTCATGCTGCGCCCACGTGCGTCGGTGAGTGTGGAGGAACAACTTACCAATCTCCGGCTATTGCTTGATGGCTTGTCCACCCTTAAGGTGCGCAATCAGCTTCCGCGCCGGATGGTTCGGCTGATTGCCGAGCAGGCGGCTGGTTGGTGGCGCCGATCAATGCAAACTGAGCGAGACGCGCGTAACATCATCCAGATTCTGGATCGCCTGGAGGCCAGAGCGAATGACCTTGTACAACACCTTGGTCGCAAGTGGCTACCCGATAATGAACGCCGGTTGGCCTCAATGAAACCAGACAGTTCGCTCCCAATTATCCTTGATCTTGTCTGGATTATCCGCCGGATGTACCCGGATTCGTACCTGCAGCGGAACAGTATCCGGCAGGTGGCAGACAACCTGGTCAGAGTATTCGGCGTACACTAACTTCCGCGTGATACTGGCAAAGGCGAGACCTCAGGCAAGGCCCCATGAATTCGAGTGATTCATTTATTCTTGAGCTTACGAGATCGTTCATTGCGGACCGGTACCCTGAGGAAGCGCCGTTTCTTCCCCTTGTGTGGGAGCGATTCCTCAGGGCTAAAGGAACCGGGACATCCGCACACGACGGCACAGATCTGAGCGTGTCCGGGCTTGGCCTTCCGTTTGCTGACGAACAGCGCGTTCGCCTTTGTTCGCCATATATCGTCTTCACACTCGAGGCCGTTTACCGTGAAATGAGCAGCCGCAACGCGAACCCAGAAGTTGCGAATCTGCGCGATGCGATCCGCGGCGCTGCCAAGGCCTTCGGCGCTTCTCGCAAGCTCGTTGAAGAGATGGTCGAAGACTTGGCTCCGAAACTGCATGAGGCTTTCCGCTTGGATACCATCGGTTTTCTTGCAGCCCCGAGCGACGAGCGAGCGATGATGCGGTTGGATCAGGGTGATGTTGTCGTTGACCGGCTACATCTCGATCGTCCGCCGATTCAGTGTGTTGCCTGTACGCCGGAAGCCGCGGATCGAATTGCCTACACGACAGCGTACGACATCGTCGTCGATGAACAGCGGCACATATTCTGGGTTTGGCACGAAGGCAAAGCGAAGGAGATCAGGCTTCGGAAACCGAGCCGGAGGTTGCGAAAACTGCTTTGGCTTGCCCTGACACGCACGGGAAAGCGGCTCACGTACGGAGACGTTGCTCAAGAAGTCGGTTTGCCGGTGATTTTGGGCGACGATAGACTTGCGGAACGGATCCATCAGTATCGTCATCGGCTCGGCAACCTCCTCGGCCACGGCGTCGCAGCGACGGGAAACAGGCCTTTGGGAGAGAATCGTACTGACCTTTCCGGCATGCCCCCGCGCCCACCTGAGCCGATATCACCGGGGTCGAACAAGCTAGTCGACCGAATGCTGACCAAGTACGGGACTTGGGAGTACCTCGTCCCGGATGTAGGGTGGTCTTACTGCTGGATTCGTGCGAACGAGGACCGAGCGACCAGCCTCCTATCTGTTTGAGGCATCCGAGAGATCCGGCGGTGCCGATGACATCCACACCGGATGGCCTGTTTCGTTCATGGATTGGCGAACCGATTCTGTCCCTCCACGATAACGATCCAGCACTCTTTCGAGGAAATCCGAAGCGACGGTCTGTTCGTCATGAGACAGGTGGTCACGGTACCGCAGCACGCCTTGCTTGGTCCGGTAGACTCCCAGCCAGCACGGCGGGACGGTGCGTGTTCCGTATTGAAGCGGTGCCCTGTGGACAACGACGCGCCGGTCGGTTTGCGCCGGCCGTGAAGCAAAGAAGACCGACAGCATCGCGCTCGCTGCGCGCGGTTTTCCGAGCACCCATGTGTGTAACGGCAGCTCCAGCGCCGCATCTCCGTGTCGCCGGAAATACAACAATCTTCGACTGTAGGCCGTAAGAAGCCAAGCGGTCGCTTCCTCCGGACAATCGAAACTGAAGTTCTTAGGTCGAAACTCACTCGGGCTCCGAGGAACGACTGCACGCAGCGTCTCCAAATCGTTCAGAGCTCCTGCTGTCAAGAGTACGTAATTCTTATCATCTCGAACTTCGATTGACTTCACCATCACCGATGCCCGCACTCGGGCTATAAAAGCGTTTCGGTATGCGAGCACTCCAGACACCAAGAAAGCATGGCCGCGAAGGGTGACAAATCTCATCTACTTATCAGCGGTGATAAGCTCCGTATAAGCAATCGCGTCGTATCTTGGATGAAAGAGAACGAGTGTTCTGGTGCTCGTTCGCGGCAGTAGTGTTTCACACCGAAAGGAAAGTTGATGGTCGTTCGGAGTGGTGTACCAGGTGCGGAACGTCTCTCGTCGTCTCAGCATTGTGCGCTGAACGTTGCCGCCGACCCCGGCAAGGCTGCGGGCTTGTAGGGTGCCGCAGACCGGTCCCCCGTCATTCTGCGAATACTCGCCGCAGACAAGCTGGCGTACGACGCGATTGACGCGGCGGTTCCAAGACCGATGAACGTTGACCCCAAAGACAGGGTGAGAATTCTGGATGACATCGCAACGTCTCACAACCGGTGAGTGTGCGCGGGCACCTTGTGAAGGTTCGATCGAGCTGGAACCGGGATCGAAAAGAGGATGTAGATTTCCAGTACGGAACGAACCTTGATTAACACTGGTGAAAGACGCAATCAGATCTTCCAAGTACGCAGAGAGGACCAAACCATGACGCAACTCGAAACGACCATGAACACAATCAGCCAAGCGCTCGATGCGAACGACGTGGCCTATCACACCGGCGAGCGCCACGCATCATTCGAGATCGGTTACCGGTGCAAGGCCGCCCACTTCTCCATCATTGTCGGTGCTCAGCAAGATCCACACCTCGTCCTGATCATCGTGAAGTTGCCTTTCGTGGTGCCGGAGGACCGGCGTCCTGCCATGGCGGAGGCGGTGGTGCGGGCGAACTACGGGGCGATCATCGGCCGCTTCGATCTGAACATGAGCAAGGGAGATCTGAACCACGCCATCACCGTTCCCCTCGGCGATGCGGAGCTGAGCGCATCGTTGTTCGAGGAGGTGTTGGGGTGTGCCGTCGCAAGATGCGAACGGTACCACCGAGCCTTCGGCCGTCTGCTGTTTGATCCGACGATGTCGGCCGCCGAGGCCTGCGCGGAAGTGGAGATGGCGCTGGCCGACGCGCCACGTCCGACGTGAATTCACCGGAACGAGTCGAGTTATGACAACTGAATTGGAGGAAAATCATGATCATGCGATGTGACGTTTCACAAATCGACCAACTGCCACCCGCGTACTTGCGTGCGACGAATCTTCGAGCGGACCTCGGTCGTGCCGTCGGTCTGTACGGACTCGGCGATCGCTCGGAAGTCGTCCTTCGCACACTCGCCCATGCGAAAGCCGCCTACGACGCCATCGGCGCGCAGGTACCAACACCGGCGGGCGTTTCACCGAGCGACTGGCGGCGGATTCTGACACGCCTGGCGCACCGGTACGGCGAACGGCCGTATGTGGACGACGCCGCTGCTGTGCATGCCGCACTGGCCGGCTAACGAAAACCCATTGACCCGCCGGCCCGGGCATTCGGCCGGCGATCTGACTGTTCTCAACGTCAACACGCGTTCAAGACTGGACGCCTCGCTAAGGAGCCATGTGCATGGACCTCATTCTGTTCGCGATTTCTTTTGTTCTTGTCTTTCTTTGCTCGCTGGTGGCGCTGCAGCGGATTGACGGATTCTCCGGGTGCGCCCGGTGGCTGGTGGCCGCGTGCGTGGCGCTGCTGTCCGGGTTCGGGCTGATCGCCTTTGTCGGTGATGACCCACCGCCGATCGGTCCCGACCGCCTCGGGCTGCTGCTCCCCTACGCCGCGCTCGGCGGGACGTTGATCGTTCTGTTGTTTCTGATGGCGGTAGTGAACATCCACCGATCGTTCCGCGATGCGGTGCGCCGGCGCCGCCGACTCCGAGATGGTGGATGGGGCACGCCCGGCGAAGGACCCGCACTCAACGACCGACCATCGGCCGGTGCCGACGGGCATGAATGGAGGTTGCCGTGAATCCCTGGAAGCAATCGTTATTGAATCTGCTTCGCGACATCCTCCGTTTTGCGTTTTGGCTGTGCCTAGCACTTTGCGGACTCATGATGGGTCTCTTCGCGATTGTGTTTGTGGCAAGTTCCCGGTGGCGTCTGTGGACAGTTTTTTCGCGCGTCCTCTTTCGTGACGAACTCTCGAACGGCGAGCCCGAAGCCGCAACCGTGTCCCCGTTAGAGTTCCGTGACCACCGAGTTCGGTGAGACCATGAACGATTCAAGATCCGGAATCCTTCGCCTCTGCGCCTTGCTCAATGCCCTCGCCGACACGCTTTGCGAGATGGCGGCGGCGACGTGTGACGAGCGTGATTCCGATGCCGACGCCGAGGTTGTGGCCTTATTGCGTAGTGCCCAGGAGGGCCGAGCCGGAGGAACTCCCGGACGGCGGACTCCCGTCGAGGAATTGGACGACCAAAGCGCCAAGCGATGGCGGCGCCCCCAGGCGTTTGAGGCCTTCGAGGCGTGTCAGGACCAACTCACTCGACCCCAATGGAGGGTCGTGTGTTTGTACTTTCGTGACGGAAAATCACCGTCAGAAATCGCGGTCTTGCTGGGAACCAGCCGAAGCGCCGTGAGCGGTTTGTTGACACGGGCCAAACGGTGCAAGGAAACGTACTACCGTCGTTTTCGCGCTGAACAAGCTCATCTTTTGCGAAAACATCTCAATTCCTGACCAAAAACGCGGCGCCCGGGGGCCATGCAGAGGCCCCGGTGTTGGGACCTTCAGGTAGCAGTGAATTCCGTTTGGGAGCGTCGCCATGATCCAATCCAACCATACCGCGGTCTTTGTGCCCGCCGGTATCACCATTGCGAGAAAAAGCCTGCGAGGCAAGTGGAATTCGCTCGCTCAGTTTCTTGCAGACGAGGTCATCCCCCGGAATGCCGCGGGCTTCACCTTTGATCCGCGTAGCTGGAGTTTCCCTGAATTCGACGAGCGCGTGTACATCGTTTCCCTGGAAGGCTACGAGCGCCGGTTCGACCCGCTGCCCACGCAAGAAGACGTGCGCTCCTGGTTGGTTGAGGTGGCACACCTGCTTTACCGTCGCGACGTGCATGTCGGCGGGTGGTTGGACCCCAAGAACTGGCGTTTTTATCTCGACGCTTCCGTGCCCGTTCGGGGCCGCTACCGGGCGGAACGAATCGGTCGAATCACCGGGCAGTCCACGATCTATCACCCGGCTACCGACACGGTCATCCCGGTGCGAAGAACGAAGGCCGCTTGATCGATCGGAGACAAGTCATGAACCCGTGGAACAAAGAAACCATCCTCGCGATCTTGCGCGACCTAATGCGCTTCGCGGTCTGGTTCTGCATCGTGCTGATCGGTTTGATGACCGCGGTGTTCGCCGTGGCGTTCAGCTATCGGTTCCTCACCCACCTGTGGTCGTGGTCCGTTCGGGTGATGTTCTCCGAGCCTTGGTAGGGAGTGAAGTCCATGAAACCCATCCGTGGTGAGCATCGACGCAAGGTGGTGCACGATCCCTGGGGTCGGCAGGAAGAGCCGGTCGCCCATGAAGATACCGCTCACGCGGTGTCGCCGGACGGTGCGCTGGAGTCATCCAGCGTCGAGCGGCAGTTCGCCCTGGGCTGCGGATGTCTCGGCAAGCCCCCCGCCGGCTTCTGCTCCGTCTGTGACAGAATCCTCCCTGTGTGCAGCGACTGCTTCCATCACTGCGCCAACGACGGATGCGGTCGTCCGTTGTGTCGCCGGCACGCGATCTCGGTAGAGGGTTCTGGCGGAACCCACCTGCACATGTGCCAACGCTGCTTCGAGGCCACCGCCCGCAAACGCCTCCTCGGACGTGTGGGCAGAACGCTGTTGTCCCCCTTCGTTCAGTTTGGGCATAACGATGAATAACGATATCCCACAATCCGTTCGCGACCTCATCTACGCCCAGCGGCACCGGCTGCTCGATGACGTGGCCGGTCGGGCCGTGACGCGGGTCATCGAGGCCGGTGTCTCCGACAAGTTCGTCCAGGGCCTGATCACCGAACGGGTCCGGCGTCATCGGATCGCCCAGGCGTTCGCCGGTCCGATTGTCCCGCCCAAGCTGTACCGAGGCGACCTGGTCTTCGGCCTGGATACTCGCGGTCGTGTCGTTCGGGTCCGGCTGCAGTACTGCAACGGCCACGTCCTGGTCGTCGCCGGAAGCGGCGCCGGCAAGACGGTCCAGGCCCGCTGGCTGGTGCTTCAAATCGCCCCACGTGTTCGCGGCGTCTGGCTGTTCGATCTACGCAAGCGCGAGTTCTCTATGCTGCGCCCGTACCTGGCCCGCCTGGGGGTCGATCTGGTGGTGCTCCCGGCGCGGGCGTTGCGGCTGAACCCGCTGCAGGTGCCGAAGTACGTCAACCCGATGGACTGGGCGCCGCGGGTGTCAGACATTCTCGTGATGGTCCTGCGCCTGCCGCCTCGCGCCAGCAAACTGATTCACGCCACCATACTTGAGCTCTACCGCGCGTTCGGTGTGCTCGACGGTGGTTCGTCCTATCCGACGTTGTTCGATCTCCGCGAGACCATCGCCCGGGATTCGCGGGCCAACCCACAGGCCAGACAAGCCATCGTCGACAGCCTCGATCCCGTGCTGCTGTCGATCGGTTCCGTGCTGCGCTGGCGGGTCGGCTGGACCACCGACGAGCGGGCCAAACGCCACGTCGTGTTCGAGTTGGGTGGCCTGGCCGAAACGGACAAGGATCTGATTCTCAACACGCTGGTGCTCTCGGAGTTCACTTCCCGCGTGGCGTGCGGTGTCTCGAACGTGGCCATGAACTTGTGGATCTGCTGCGACGAGGCCGGACGCCTAGTCTCGGCGGCCAATCAGGAGGGCGGCGTCAGCGACTTGATCTCCGCCGTTCGCGGGACGGGCGTTGGGTTGTTCTTGGCGTGTCAATCTGCGGACGTCGCGCCCGCCGTTGTATCCAACACGGCGCTCAAAATCCTGGGCCGCTGCGGCAGTGCCCGCGACTACGACGCGATCGGCGCCGCCATGGGGCTGACCGCCGAGCAGCGGCACTACCTGAGTCTGACACTGGTGCCGGGGCTGTTTGCGGGTCAGGTGGGCGAGGGCGATTGGCGGCATCCGTTTCTGTTTCGGGTTCCGTCGAGTCTGGACGCGCTGTCATCGCCCGACATGCCCGGTGTGACCGACCCCGCCGTACCGCTGCTCCCGGCATCCGGAGCGGAGCGTACCGACGCGTTCGCCGCTTTGCCCACCGAGGCCGCGGTGGAGTTCGCGGACTGGCGTCCGGGTGGCGGTGCCTCGCCGGTGATGTCCCACAACGCCAAGCCAGCAACGTCGGGTCTCTCGGAGACCGAGTTCGATTACCTGAGGGCCGTTGTGGAGCACCCCGGTCAGCCATCCAGTGCCTATCCCGGTCTCGCGGGCATCGGTGCCAAGCGGGCTCAGGACGTTCGCAAGCGGCTCGTTGACCTCGGCTTCCTGCGAGAGCACCGGGTCAACACCTCCGGCCGGGGCCGGGCGGCCATCCTGCTCGAACCGCTGGAGGCCGCCCACCGGTTGGTGTCCCAGGATCACAGGAATGGGGGGCCGAAGTGATGGACGGCGGATTCGTTCATGAACGCGTCACCCTGGATCGGCTTGAGACGATCGCGCTGTCGATCGGGGCGCTTACCCAACGGCAGGTCAGGACGTCCGGCGGTGGTTACGTCGATCTGCTCATCGAGCGATCCACTTTGCGGATCGCGGTCGAGGCCGAGCTCACGCCCAGACGTATCGCCAACGACCTGACCAAGGCCATGGACCTCGCCGCGGACGAGCTCTGGATCGTAGTGCCCAACGTGGCGGTGGCCGCTTCGGTGCGGGCGGCGCTGGATCGCATGTCGGTCCGGCACGGACGGCGGGGGGTTTTCGTTCTGACGTTAGGCCAGACCACACAATGGCTTACGGATTGTATTTCAAAGAATTCCGGGTCGTTGTCACACCCGGAAAACAAAAAAACAAATCGACCGCGCCGGCGGCGTGGTCCACGGGAGTGTCAGCCATGGAGATACGGTGGAACAACGTGATCGCCGCCGCCCTGCTACTGATCGGCGTGGTGATCTTCGTCAACAACCCCGGGGCGATCGGGGCGTTCCTGGCCAGCACCCAGGAAATCGGCCACGGACCCGAAGAGACCACGCGAGGCCTGCTGGCCGCCGGATTCTGCGGCGTGGTGCTGGTCGCGGTCGTGAAACTTTTGACCAACAACGGAAGGAGCAATCAATGACCAGCGCAACGATGGACCCCAACACCACCCCGGCGGGCGGGGTGTTGGACGTCACGAACGAAACCGAGGCCGAGCAGACCGTTGCCAGGGGCGATCACGATCCGAATCGGCGATCGGGTCCGTCACCGACCTGCGAGACGGCGAAGCTTCTTCAATCTCTCACCGGCCCGCTGGGTGTTTTGGATGAGCGCCTCCAGGCCGTGGATCAGCGCTTGGTCGCCATGAACACCGATCTGGGGCAGTTGGGAACCGAGAGCCGCGTGCTCTCGGAGATGCACGATCAGTGCCGCACGCTGCAGGAGAGGTTCCACGAACGCGAAGTGCTGCTGCCGATCTTCCGCGCCCTGATCGGCATCGCCGACCGCTGCCGCAACGAGGCGGCCAAGATGCGGGCGACGCTCAACAATCAGGAGCGCGGCCTGGAGCTGGACGTCGTGCTGGCGCTCCGGCACCTGCTCGACGCCCGCGAGGCGGATCGCATCGAGCTGGAGGCCCTGCTGGCAACGCTCGGCGTGGAGGTCTACCAACACGGAGGCGATCTATTCCAGGCCGGACTCCAGAAATGCGTGAAGCGCATACGTACATCGCGACCGGAGCGGCATGAGAGGGTCGCGGTCCGGCTGCTTCCCGGATACCGCCGCGACGAGACCATCGTTCGACCGGAGTGCGTGGGCGTCTACGTCCAGGCGACATAACTCAAAACCAATTCACTCAGGAGACAAGGTATCATGTTTGGATTCGATATTGGCACCACACGGTGCAAAATCGCCACGGTGGATCGGTCGGGCAAGCCGACAATCATCGGCAACGCCCGGGGCGAGCACACCACGCCCAGTGCCGTCTATCGCGGTACGTCGGGCGACATCCTGATCGGCAGCGACGCTCGGGAACAGGGCATCGTGGATCCGGCGCGGTTCGCCCGCAACTTCAAGCTGGACCTGGGCGGCACGGAGAGTCTGTTCGCCGACGGCCCACCGTTTACCCCCACGGACGCGACGGCGGCACTGATCTCAACGCTGAAACAGGACGCCGAAAAAGCCACCGGCATCCAGGTCACCGAGGCGGTGGCCACGTGTCCGGCGAACTTCCGCGACGACGCCAAACAGGCCCTGCTGGAGGCGTTCGAGCGGAACGGAATCGCGGTGCTGCGACTGGTGCCCGAGCCCACGGCGGCGGGCTACGCCTACGCCCTGGACCGTGGGGGCAGCACCGCGACCTGTCTGATCTACGACTTCGGGGGCGGCACGTTTGACGTGTCCGTGATCAAGCGGGAGGGCGATCAGTTCACCGTCCTGGCCACCGAGGGCGTGCCCACCCTGGGCGGAAACGACCTCAGCGCGTGCATCGAGAAACGCGTGCTGGACGAGGTGGCCGGCGCCGCCGGGACGCGCCCAACACGGAGCGCCGACGGTCTGTTCTTCTTAGACCTGAACCAGCGCATCGAGGCGGCCAAGGTATCGTTGGGCAAGCAGAAGGAAGTGCCCATCGTTGTCGGCCACGCGGGGCGGCAGGTCATCGTCAAGATCACCCAAGATCAGTTCCACGCGGCCATCGAACCGCTGGTACGTCAAACGCTGGAGGCGACGGACCGGGCGGTGGCCGGATCGGGACTGACCATCGACCGGGTGGACCGCCTGGTCATGGTGGGTGGCAGTTCCCGGCTTCCTTACGTTCAGGATCGCGTGGCCGATCACACCCACCTGGTGCCCCGCGCCGACGTCGACCCGGAGAAGGCCATCGCCTACGGAGCGGCGCTGGCCTGCGTCGCCGAGATGGCCAGTCAGGGCAAGACCGCGACGGTGCGTGGTCAGGTGATCCCCGCCCCCGACCTATTCGTGCAGGACGTCACCGCCCACGGAGTGGGCTGTTCGGTGATGGACGGCAGCGGACCGGTCAAGCGTCTGATCAACGCCATTATCATCCCCAAGAACACCCCGATCCCATGCCAGAAGACGGATCACTTCTACCTGGAGCATGAGGATCAGACCCAAGCTCGGATCGAGATTCTGCAGGGCGAGTCCGAGGCGGCCCGCGATGACTGCCTGCTCATCGGCGAGCTGCTGCTGGACAACTTACCGAAAGAGACCCAGCGCACCGAGCGTATCGAGGTGCGGTACACCATCGACGCCAACGGCATGGTGACCGCCACGGCGACCGACAAGGTGAGCGGCGTCTCCGAGACCGTATCCGTGGACTACAAGAAAGGTATCAAACCCCGCCGGAAACCCGCCGCCGCGTAGCGGGTTTTTGCGAAGGAGGAAACAAACATCATGAACGAACACGTTTGCCAAACCGGATTGGATCGTGGGTTCGCGTCCCAACTCGCCGCCACGATCTTGACCGTGGCGCTGCGGATCGGAGGCATTGTCGATCGGATGTCGAGGTTCCTGAACGATCCACTGGACCAACCAGGACCGCGTGGGAGTCTGCCGGCCCCGTCTCGGTCGAGCGCTCCGATTGCGGTGCTGGTGATCGACGCGTCGCCGTCGATGGATTGCACCGACTGGAAGCCGTCGCGCCTTCGGGCGGCCAAGGACGCCGCCCGGGCTTACATCGCTCGCCTGAAACGCGACGCGCCGGGCGCTCGGGTGGCGGTGGTTGCGTACTCCCAACGAGCCCGGACGGTGTGCCCGCTAACCCCCGTTGAGCGGAGCGATTACCTGTCCAAGCGGATCGGCGGCATCACCACACGGTCGGCCACCAACATCGCCGCCGGACTGGACGCGGCGCGATCGATCGTGGCGGGCGCGGGCACCAATCATCAGGTCGTTTTGCTCACCGACGGCGAGCACAACTTCGGCCCCAAGCCACATGACGTCGCCAGGACGCTCCGCAGGATCGCCGTCCTGGAAACCGTCGGCATCGGCGGTAGCCCCGCCGACGTGGACGAGAAGCTCCTGAAGGCCATCGCTTCGGCCCATCCCGATGGCCGCAAACGCTACCGTTGGATCGGGGACCAGGAAGAGTTGGTGGCGCACTTCGAAAAACTCGCCGGGAGGCTGGCACGCTCATGATGATCTACTCGACAACGGTTCTCGCGCTGCCCTGCGTGTTGATGGTCTGGGCGAGCGATTCGTATCTCTTCGTCCTTTTCGTGCGTGTCGTGTGCGGCGGGTTCGTGTCCGCCGAGTCATCACCGCGGTGGTGCCAAAGCCTGAGCGCCCTGACCGATCCGGTAGTGGACCGCGCGAGAAGTTGGCTGGCGCGCATCACCGGGTCCGCCGTCCCGGACTGGGCGGGCTGGGCAGCGGTCATCTGCGGCCTGGTCCTGGCCCGAAGCGTGCTGGTGCGACTCGCCGTAGCGGGCGCCTGACGGATCGGGGCACGACCGGTACGAATTTGCGGACACATGTGACGTGCTTGTGACGCGAGACAGACGATGAACGATGTGCGGATTCAACCCCTGCCACCGGTGATGACCACCGACGAAGTGGCCCAGCTCCTGCGCTGCCCGCCGGAGTCGGTGGCACGGTACGTGTTCAGCCACCAGCTGGGTGCCATACGCATCGGGCGGGAGCGGCGGTTCCGAGCCGAGGACGTTCTGGAATTCGTCGCCTCCCGTCCGCTGACGGCGCGGCCCGCCAAGCGACACTTGAAGCGCACTCCGCGCCGGTGAGTTCAAAGAGCGCGCGAGGATCTAAGTGTCACTTATTGACACTTTTCGGGTGAAGGTGCTTGATTTCAAGGGCGGGTTGAGCCATCGTCGAGCGAATCCGTACCGCGAAGCGAGGCCGCGATTTTGACCGACAACAAGTTCGGATTCAGGTGATCATGATTACCGCGGTAAGTCTACTGGAAGAACGCCGTCGACGAAGTCCCTGGGTCGTTCGTTGGCACGGCGAGCCCGACGTCGAGACGGGCAAGCAGAAACGCTACGGCCGGTCGTTCGAATCGATTCGCGAGGCGAAGGCGTTCCTGGCCCAGAAGCAGGCCGAGCTGGATCGCGGGGCACCCAGGGATCCGGTCGACGTAACTTTGGAAGTCCTGGTCGACGAATTCGCCGAGGCCCGGCTGTCGACGCTGAGTTATGTGTCCAAGATCGGGTATGGCAACACCACCGACCAGATGCTGGCGTACTACGGACGGGAGCGTCGCGTACGCGATATACAGAGGCGACAGGCCGAAGCCTTCATCGCCACCCGCCAGCGGTGCGACGGACGTCCGGGTGAGCTGTCCAGCTGGTCCAGGGCACGGCACCTGATCCACTGCCGGGCGATCTTCGGAGCCGCCGTCGAATGGGGCTATACCGACCACAACCCGTTCCGAGCCACCAGGTCGTCGGGCAACTCGCCGCTACGGCTGCAACCCAAGGGGCGCCCGTGGCACCACATCACTCCCGGAGAGTTCGCCCGCTTGATGGCAGTGGTTCCGACGGCGCGGCAACGGGCGGCCTACTGGCTGATGTACGGCTGCGGGCTGCGGCCCGGCGAGGTGTACAACATGGTGATCGCCAACGTCGATCTTCACGCCGGGCGGGTGCACGTCGTCAACCGGGCCGCCACCGAGGACGTGCCGCCGTTCACCGTCAAGGCCGAGGGACAATCGTCGGTCAGCAAGGAACGCTCGGTACCGATCCCCGAAGTGGCCAAGAACGACCTGGCAGAGGCCATGGGGCAGGCCTTCAAGTCGGGCGGTTTCGTCGTGCTGACGCCGGAGCGGTTTCGGAAGGTGCAAGTCCATTGGCATCTGTGTCGCACCGGGCAACCCTGGGCCCGACACGCCCACCGGCCGTGGCTGAATCGGGACATGGTGAACAACCTGCTGCGCGACACGAAGGCGTTCCTTCGCAAAGCCGGTGTGGACCTGACCGCCCCGTTCACGCTGCAGACGTTTCGCAAGAGCTTCGCCCAGAACCACGCCGAAGCCGGCACCCCGCCGCGTACCCTCGCCAAGCTTCTGGGGCACGCCAACACACAAGTCACGATGCAGTTCTACAATCGGGTGACGGATGCCAACGAACGGGCCGCGTGTGATGCGATGAACCGGATTCTCAAGCAGGGAGATCATGCGGCCCATGCCGGCTAATCCGCGACACCCCCGCTCCCGGTGTCCGAACATTGCTGGCTCACGGCACGCCCATCGCGATCCGGCCAAATCAGTCCAACGTATATCAGCCCGGATGACGTCGGCACGCTTGATGATCAACCAAATCACGGCGTCGAAATCCCGGTCAGCTCAGGTTAGCCCTCTGGCGGAAGCCACGCACCCACACAAGTTCTGTAGCGATATTGCGTTCAATCCCCTGGGTGGGACAGCGGCCATTTCCGCGCGGGGAGGCATCTGACCGTGGCCTGGCGACCGAACCAGTATTTTATCACCGGCGAACTCGACAATACCCAGCGAAACCGAGTGACCGGGTGGATGTGGTTTCACGGGCTGGAGGACGCCGTGACGTTTGACCTCGCGGGCGAGTTCCACCGCGACATCCGCGGTACCATGATCTCGCTCGTTGGCGACTTCTCTGAGAGAAAGGACGTGCGGGGGGCGGAAGTCTACATGCGCCACTTCGCGACCCACCAGACGGGCAAGGTCGGCGACATCACCGCGGGCCTGCCGCCGCGAGACTACGTCTCGTACCCCTACATCGAATGGTACTCCAACCAGAATGGTCGTGTGGTGCTGGAGCTCGATCGCGAACAACTCGATGTTGTCGGTTCGCCAATTCCCTTCTGTGAATCCGACCCGGTGTCCTGGGTGGAGCAGAATCGCAACATGTCGGAATACCTGCGCAGGATGAAGGAGAATCCTGGTTTGGGTCTCCGTCCCGGCAAGGAACAGCCAGACCCGTCGAAACCCGAGGACGGAACAGACACACCCGATGCGTAGGCGGCTTGGCGACCGTGACGTGCTTCATCATCCCATGGGAAACCGTCGCCCCTACTTGGAGACTGGCGCGGCCCAACATAGCCCTTCGGAAACCACAACTGGCGAGAGAATCCAGCGCCGGAAACGATCCTCCGCATGCCAGGACGCACCCGCCCAAGTCAGTCGAACGCTTTTCAATGCGGGCACTCTCTCCTCGGTCATGGGGACCAAGATCAACTCGCGAAACGCAGACTTCACTTTGCCCGGATCTCCGAAATGTGGAGACGCGGGACACCGACCGCGTTCGGCTCCAGTTTCA